>CAUTRO010000083.1:0-5920 GCA_963540685.1 uncultured Streptococcus sp. | reverse complement strand
CAGTTGCTTTTTTACCAGTCAATTTAACTTTTTCAGCATTGATAACGATTACGAAGTCACCTGTATCAGTGTGTGGTGTGAATGTTGGTTTGTTTTTTCCGCGAAGCACGCTAGCAACAACTGCTGAAAGGCGTCCAAGAGGTACATCAGTTGCGTCAACAACGTACCATTTGCGTTCTACTTGGCCTGGTTTAGCCATGAATGTAGTTTTGTTCATGATTTCTCCTATTATGAATATCGTTTTTGTTTACAGGGCGGATGTTCCGGTCCGCGAGTTATTTGAAAGGTTCCGGGGCCTTACAAATGGGGTAAACAATACCGCCTACTATTGTATCAAATTTTTTAAATAAAAGTCAACCGATTTGAAAAATTATTTGCGATTTTCTTTTCCTATAACAAACCCAATGAGAGAATTCGGGCCGACGTGGGCTGCAATGACTGGACCAAGAGGCATCACGAGGACTTCATCAATGCCATCAAGCGCAAGCATTTCTGCCTTCAGCGCTTGGGCTCCTTCTAGATCGTTTGTATAAGAGACCAGGGCTGTGCTTTCACCGATATCGGCTTTGATCAGCTCCAATAACTCTCGGACGGCTTTTTTGCGTCCTCGAACCTTGCTAATAGGGACTAATTTCCCTTCTGCATCTATCCAAAGAATGGGCTTGATGCTGGCTAGACTTCCCATGATCGCAACGCTCTTTGAGAGGCGACCGCCACGCATGAGGTGGTAGAGATCATCGACCAGGAAATAGGTCCGCAGTTTTGGAGCTAAATCCATGATCTCTTCTTTGGCTTCTGCTAATGAGCGTCCTGCATCACGCGCAGCTACTGCCCGCATGACTAGATAGCCCTCTCCAATCCCAGCAGCCTTAGGATCGACAATCTCGATCACTGCTTCCGGGTAGTCTTCTAAAACCAGGTCTCGTGCCATGACTGCACTCTGGTAAGTCCCTGATAAAACCGATGAAAAGGCCACATAAAGCAGGGGTGTTCCTTCTTTTGCAAAGTGCTTAAAGGTCTCCTGGAATTGGCCCACATTGACCTGACTAGTTGTCGGTTTGGCCCCATTTTTCATGGCTTCTAAGAGCTTAGGGCTAGTCAATTGAGCTTCGCCTACTGTCTGGTAAACCGTCCCATCTAACTCAATAGTCAAACCAAGGATGGTCACTTGGTGTTCCTTGGCCCAGTTTTGGTCCAAATCAGCTGTCGAATCTGTTAAAATAGCAAATGTCATGACTTGTCTCCCATCATTTCTTGTAATTGTCGCAATACTTCGTGATCGAGCGGTCGCATAGGTGGTTTTTGATCGTTGACCACTCGCTGCGCCTGATTGAGGTTTCCTTTGACGACTGCGACCCGTTTTTCTAACTCTCTCGCTGATACCCGAAGGGCTCCTTGTGCAAAGACGGTCCATTGCTCATTTAAGTCACTGGTCGCTACTGATACTTGGTGGAGGGGCGTATTGAGCTCTGCCGTCAAGTGCTCGATATAATCATCTGCCGTCTCATCTTCACCCGTAAAGACCACCTGAACATTGAACTCTTCATAGGTCTGCCGCACTCCTGGCATATACTGGGCATCAAAGACACAGATAACTTCGATCCCTTCAAAGCTAGCATAATGGCTCAGCTTTTGCAGGAGGATGTTGCGCGCCGCATCGAGCTCACTTTTTTGAAAGAGTTGGCGGGTCTCCTGCCAAAAGGCAATCATATTGTAGCCGTCAACCAATAAGATTTTTCGTTTCATATCATTGCCTTTCTAAGTTTATAGTCGGTTGCGAAAGACCTCATACATGAGGATGGCTGCTGCCACACTGGCATTGAGGCTTTGAACATGGCCATTCATGGGAATGGTGATCATCTCATCGACTTGCTTTTTGATATTGACTGAAATCCCTTTTCCTTCATTGCCAATGATCAAGGCTAATTTACCAGCCGTATTCCATTGATGAGATGGCGTGCCGTTCATGTCGGTTCCAAAGATCCAGAAGCCCTCTTCCTTTAACTTGTCTAGAGTTTGGCTGAGATTGGTCACACGCGCAATGGGAATGTGTTCCACTGCTCCAGTAGAAGTTTTTGAAACCACTGGGGTTACCCCGACTGCCCGGTGCTTAGGAATGATGACCCCTGAGACATTGGTCGCATCAGCTGTCCGCAAGATGGACCCAAGATTGTGCGGATCTGTTAAGCCATCAAGGATCAACAACAGCGGGTTCTCTTCTTGGGCTGTCTGTCTCAGAATCGCTGCCAAGTCTGTGTAAGCAAAGGTTGCAACTCGAAGGACGAAGCCTTGGTGAACAGCTCCTTCTGTCATTTCCTGCAGGGTTTTCTTTGGCGTCCAAGAAATCGATACCTTCTTTTCAGCTGCTAAGGCCTTGATCTTGTCAACATTTTTCCCTCGAAGATCGTCTTGAATATATAATTTATTGCCTGTATTGGCTTGTAAAGCCTCGGTGACTGCATGAACACCGTATACGATATCGTTATTTTCCATAAAACTAGTATACCATAAGAAAGGAGGTTGAGGCCAATTCATGATATAATGAAATGAAATCTATCTCATCAAAACCAATAAAATAGAAAGGAAGCCATGCCACTTATTCACCGAACCATCAAGATAGTCCTCGCCACCTGTTTGTCCATCTTGCTTGCAGAGTTTTTAGGTCTGACCAACACCACCTCGGCGGGGATCATTGCTATTCTCAGCATCACTGATACCCGTCGCAGTACAGCTAGATTAGCCTACAAACGCTTTATGTCCATGCTTCTTGCCCTCCTCCTTGGAAGCTTATTCTTTCAGATTCTCGGCTACAATCTCTGGGCTCTTAGTTTTTATCTGGCCACCTTCGTCCCTCTTGCTTTTTCACAAGGATGGGAAATTGGTATCGCGCCAAGCTCTGTCCTGGTCACCCATATCCTGCTAGAAAAATCCACTTCTCTAGCTTTATTGGGAAATCAAGTGGCCATTTTTCTAATTGGAACCAGCTTTGCCCTCCTAGTCAATCTCTATATGCCTTCTCGACAGAAAGAGATTGATTGCTATCATAAAATTGTCGAGGAACAACTCAAGAAGATTCTCTATCGGTTTGCAGAGTTTCTACGAAAAGGTGACGGGAGCAACGATGCCAGTTTGATTGGTGAGCTAGATACTATCTTAAAAGAGGCTCTCGATTTGGTATATTTAGACCATTCCAACCAACTCTTCTATCAAACTAACTACCATATCCACTATTTTGAGATGCGCAAGCGCCAAAATAATATTTTGCGAGACATGGCCAACAACTTAAACAACTGCCAGTTAGCAGCGAGTGAGAGTCTCATTTTGGCCCAACTCTTTGCTAAAACAGCCAGCCAGCTAAGTCAGGAAAATCCAGCTCAATTCCTGCTCGATGAAATCAAGCGCGATCTAGCAGTCTTTCGTGAACGGATTCTCCCTCGATCTCATCAAGAATTTGAAAACCGAGCGACCCTTTTGCAACTCCTCCGAGATCTTGAAACCTTCATCTCCATCAAGGTAGAATTCTATCAAAATTACCAGAAGAAACTTCAAACATAAGACCTTCTTAAGATGTTTTTAAAAGAAGCTAGGAAAATCTTTCTAGCTCTTTTTTCTTTGCTATCAATCAGTAACAAATTTCAAAAGAAAAACCTCCATATATATTGAAAGCGCTGTCACAAAGTGTTATGATAGGGATATAGCAAATCAATAGGAGGTCATCATGATGCATGCTTCATATAAGAGACATTTATATACAAGTGTCCTCAGTCTCTCTACGGCTGTACTTTTAGCCTTCCTCACTCAAGGACAAGTGGTCGCAGATACTGTCGATTCAGCAAATCCTACCTCGCCAGTAGAAAATGTTGTCAAGCCAGAGGAAACCAGCGCTAGGCCGGCAAGCAGCACAGAGGCGACAAGTCCCGCCCCTGTAGTAGAAACATCCGCTAGTCCAGCTAGTACAGGAGAAAGTTCTCCTACTGCTTCAGACACAGCTAGTCCTACAGCCAAAGTAGAAGCCCCTGTAACAGACCGAGCTGCAAACGCAGAGCCTACGATCAGTCTTAGTGACAGCCCTGTTTACATGTCTGAAAAAGGAACGCTGACGGATACCGTCAAGGACCAAGCTCAGGCTGCTGGCAAAATTAGCTGGACCTTGGACGACAAACCACTGGAAGAATGGAAAACTTGGGATATGGAGACAGGAACGCTGTCCAAAGATCCGTTCATTACAGTAGAAGAGAACAAAAATGGAAACGATTTGGATCTGACCTTTACTGTTAAGGAACTCTTCGGCGAAGATTTAAGCCTTCGGACCCCTAATAATATCCGTCGGACCTATCGGAACTATATCGGGGAACACACTTTGGTTGGAACCAGCGCAGATCTTGGACTAACTATTCGCAAGAATCTAACCTTCCGTCCATATAAAGATTTCCATACACACGAGGAGATGTTAGCTTCCATTGAGCAGACAAAGGCAGAAGCCAAAACAGACCGTCTGGTTCAGCTCGAAACCCTTGGAAAGAGCGCCCAAGGCCGGGATATGAAGATGGGAATCGTGAGTAAGGACCAAGCAAGTATTGACCACTACCTCTCATCTACCAATCCAACAGCTTTGACTAAACCAAGTGAAATGCTGGCCGCTCTGAAGGACAAGACCTTGGATTACAAACTACCTGTCTTAGTCCATAACACCCACGCGGATGAACAACCTGGTATTGATATCATCACAGGCCTCTTCCATACCTTTGCTACCAAGGAAAAGGTAAGCTTTAACACCACAGATGAAGCTGGAAATGTTAAAACGGTCACTCTAGACATTCCAACTCTCTTAAACAAATTTATCTTCTTGTTTGACTTCACAGAAAACCCAGACGGGGATGCTCTCAACCTACGTGCTTTGGCCAATGGACTGGATCCAAACCGGGATGCTAGCTACCAAACCAACCCTGAAGTCCGCACGGTCATCCAAATGATCAACAAGTGGAATCCTATCGCTCTCTATGATATCCATGGATTTGTCAAAGAATTCTTGATTGAGCCAGCAACACCTCCACATGATCCCAACTTTGAATACGACCTCCTGTCCAACCTCATGCTGAAAAATGCCCACCATATGGGACGGGCTGGGGTTGCCAATTCCAAATACGATAGCTACATCATTCCAAAACTAGACTGGGGAGATGGCTGGGATGATTCCTTCTCTGGCTATACAGGTGTCTATGCTGTCTACCACGGTATTTTAGGCCATACCATTGAAATTCCAGAATCCAACCAAGAGTCCTATAAGGCTGGTCGCAATGCTGTCCTCGGAGGCATTGACTTCCTCAACCAAGATCCGGACCGTCTCCTTGAGATGCGGCTCAACTTCTACCTACGTGGTCTCAATAAAACCGAAGATCCAAAAGCAGAAAACGAATTGGTTGGGCCAAATGGGGAAATCGTTGGACGGGTGAAAAATGGTCGTCCGAAATTCTTCCCAGACTACTACGTCATCCCAATGAGCCTCGACAAGGACAATGATGCCCAAGAAGCCTTCAATATGATTGACTACTTCAAACGCAATGGCGTCCTCGTCAAAGAACTCAAAGAAGATACAGGTACCTACAAAAAAGGAGACCTGGTCATTGATATGGCCCAAGCTAAACGGGGCTATGCCAACCACATCCTCTATAAAGGTTCGAATGAATCCGCCTGGGCTGCTATGTATGCAGAACTTCTCGTTAACTTCCCAGATATGAGAGGATTCAAGTCCGAACCGGTCTTTGCAGAAGGTCTTTTCAATGGAAAATTAGGAGAAGTGACTACTACACGCGCGACTCGGACCTCTGAGATCGATCCAAAAGCGCCTTACTACGTGATCGCCAACACCTCTGCCAGTGCCGTGAAAGCTGTCAACCAAGCCATTGCCCAAGGCAAATCT
>CAUTRO010000082.1:0-5938 GCA_963540685.1 uncultured Streptococcus sp. | reverse complement strand
CCAATTGCTAGTACCGAAACAAATAATCCAAATAACTTCGTTTTATTCCGTATTTTTCTTTTCATAATTCAATTTATCTCCAATAAATTTTTATCATCTTTTATCTTTATAAAAATTATACCATATAAAAGAAAGAAAACAAGGTGTTTTTATTACACTTATATTACAATTGCGAGATAAATCCAAAACAAAAATGACATTTTCATATCATTTCAATTTATTTCGTAAAACGCATTTTCTAAGATAGCATCCCAAGATTTTTCTAAACCTTCCTTCGTTACAGAAGAAAAGATGATAAAGTCATCAGATGGATCAAATTCTAATTTTTTCTTTATAATGGATTCATGCTTGTTCCATTTTCCACGTGGAATTTTATCCGCTTTTGTTGCTACTAAAATCACTGGAATTTCATAGTACTTTAAGAATTCATACATCTGAACATCATCTGCAGAGGGTTCATGACGAAAATCAACTAGGCTGACAACTGCTTTTAGATTCTCACGGCTGGTCAGGTATTCCTCAATCATACGCGCCCACTTCTCCCGCTCTTTTTTAGAGACACGTGCATAGCCATAACCAGGTACATCTACCAACCGTAACTGATCATCGATATTAAAGAAGTTTAGCAACTGAGTTTTCCCTGGTTTCCCAGAGGTTCTAGCAAGATTTTTTCGATTTAAGAGAGTATTGATAAAAGAAGACTTGCCGACATTTGAGCGACCGGCAAGTGCAACTTCTGGAATCTCGTCTTGAGGATAATGACTCTTGTTTGCAGCGCTCAAGAGAATATCCGCATTATGTGTGTTAATTTCCATATGTAATCTTTCTATGCTGTTTCGAGCACTGGTTTTTCTGTTCCGTCAACAGCTTCTTTTGTGATTCGTACAAGTTTGACATCTTCTTGACTTGGAATTTCAAACATGACATCCATCATGGTTTCTTCGATAATCGAACGAAGTCCACGAGCTCCAGTCTTTCTTTCGATGGCTTTATTAGCAATCTCTTGAAGAGCTTCGTCATCGAATTCCAACTCAACATTGTCATAGGAAAGCAATGTTTGGTATTGTTTTACCAAGGCATTGCGTGGCTCTTTCAAGATACGGATAAGATCCTCAACTGTCAATTGCTCAAGAGCTGCAAAGACTGGAAGACGACCAATCAATTCAGGGATAATCCCGAATTTTTGAATGTCTTCTGCTACAATTTCTTGCATGTAAGAGCTGGATTCATCAATGGCTTTATTGTTCTTCCCGAAACCGATGACTTTTTCACCGAGACGTTGCTTAACAATTTCTTCGATGCCATCAAAAGCTCCTCCTACGATGAAGAGAATATTCTTGGTATCTACTTGGATCATCTCTTGTTGAGGGTGCTTGCGTCCACCTTGTGGTGGTACACTAGCAACCGTCCCTTCGATGATTTTCAAGAGAGCTTGTTGAACCCCTTCACCAGAAACGTCACGTGTAATAGAGACATTTTCACTTTTCTTAGCGATCTTGTCGATTTCATCGACATAAATAATGCCTCGTTCTGCACGCTCAATATTGAAATCTGCTGCCTGAAGAAGTTTCAAGAGAATATTCTCCACATCTTCTCCAACATAACCAGCTTCTGTCAAGGCTGTTGCATCAGCAATAGCAAATGGGACATTTAAGCTGCGAGCCAAAGTTTGGGCTAAGAAAGTCTTTCCTGAACCAGTTGGACCAATCATGAGGATGTTTGATTTTTGCAATTCCACATCTGTCTCATCTTCACGTGTATCATGGAAGTTGATCCGTTTGTAGTGGTTGTATACGGCTACAGCAAGGGCACGCTTAGCACGATCTTGACCGATTACGTAGTGGTTCAAGATATTGAGCAGTTCGATTGGTTTTGGAACTTCACTAAGGTCAGCAAGAACTTCTTCAGCTAGCTCCTCACGAATGATTTCTTGAGCTAACTCTACACATTCATTACAGATAAACGCATTGTTTCCTGCAATGATTTTTTGGACTTCATCTTGGCTCTTTCCGCAAAATGAACAATAAACCATCATATCATTATTTTGATTCGTTGGCATGGATTTCCTCTTTCTGTCATTTTCTGTTTCTATTTAGTTTAAAATAAGGTCATGTAAAAGGCATGAATAGAATTTACAAGATTGGTAAAAGCATTTAGTAAGAATAAAATAGCGAGGCCAAACCGTTTTTTACGAAAGGTTTGTAAGGCACAAATTAGACAGATGACACATAAGACAGCTGTAAAAAAACCAAAGACACTTCGCTCCATTAGTCTAAATCCTTTCTCTTGTAATAGTTGACCGTAAAATCGTATGGATTTTTCTCATCTTTTAAATGGGGAACTTGACGGACTCTTTCATAGTGACTCTCTTCAAATTTTGGTGCCAGCGTGTCTCCATCAATATCTGCATGAATCATGGTCTGGATCAACTCTTCTAACTGATCAGAAAACAGCCTTAAAATCTGACTACCGCCAATAATATAAAGATTCTTATCCTGGTTTCGATACCAGTCTAAAACCTCTTCTTTGCTGTGCATGACGAGTACAGCATCATTTTCAGGATCATAAGCCTGATCATTGGTTAAGATAATACTGGTCCGACCTGGTAAAACCCGCTTTTTCATTCCATCAAAGGTTACTCTTCCCATGAGAATGGCTTGCCCCATGGTTGTTTCTTTGAAATGCTGAAGCTCTGCTGGCAGATGCCAAGGCATGACTTGGTCTTTTCCAATAATACCATTTTCAGTCTGAGCCCAGATACCAATAATCTTTTTCATTCTCTCATCCTTTACACTGATACATCTATTTTATCAAATTTTCTTATAAAAGACTGATTTCAACTATCTAGTTTAGACGATATTTTTAAATTCAAACAGAAAAAAACCGCGAGGATTTCGCGGTTTTTCTTAGCCACCATTTAGCTTAGTCTTCTTTTTTGCGTTTTGCAAATCCGAATAATGAGAGACCTGCTAAAGCACTAAAGATTGCAAGACCAGCAGTAGAAGATTCTTTTGTTCCTGTATTTGGAAGTTGTGCAGTAGGATTTTGTGGATCGATATACTTCACTTCTTCTTTCGTTTCTGGAACGACAGGAATAGTTGGCTCTTCTGGTTTTGGTTGTGGAGTAGGTTGCGGTTGTGGCTCTGGAGTAGGCTGTGGTTGAGGCTCTGGAGTCGGAGTTGGATCCGGCATTGGAGTTGGATCCGGCGTTGGAGTTGGAGTCACAGTCTTCTTGTAGATATGTTGAGTGTTTCCATCTTTATCTACGACAGTCTTCACGAAGTCATAACCTGGGATTTCTTTCTTCGGTTGTTCCCCATCTTCTGTAGGGTTACCTGGGATAGGATCACCATTTTCGTCTACGTATGAAGTTGTCACTTTTTCATAGACGTGTTCAGTATCACCATTAGGCAATTTCTTCGTTTCCACAAAGCGGTAACCTGGAATTTCAGCTTTTGGCTCTTCTCCATCAACTGTAGGATATCCTGGGATTTCCTTACCTTCTTTATCAACAAACTTGGTGATTGGAAGAACAGTTGGTGTATAAGTTGCTGAAGCTTTTGTTCCGTTCACATCTTCACGAACCACTGTCACTGCTGGTGCAGTACCAGTAAATTCAGGTTCTGGTGTGAAGGTAACTGTTCCGTCTGCTGCCACTGTGTAAGTACCAACACCTGGGATCGTCTTCGTAGTTGATCCATCTTCAAAGGTTGCTGGAACTTGATCATTCATTGGTACACGGCTATCACCTTCTGTGAAGGTTGGTTTACCTGTTTGAGTCGCACCCTTCTTACCAATTGAAGTTGCTGGCTCAGCAGTTGGGGTAACTGGTGTTACTGTTGGTGTGTACTTCGCTGTAATAGCTGTACCGTTCTTGTCGACACGTTTCACTGTTACACCTGTACCTGTTCCTGTGAATGATTTTTCTGGTACGAAGGTAACTGTTCCGTCTGGAGCTACTGTATACGTTCCTTCACCTGGAATTGTCTTCGTAGTTGAGCCATCTTCAAAGGTTGCTGGCACATCATCATCCATTGGTACACTTGGGTTACCAGGTGTGAAGCTTGGTTTACCTGTTTGGGTTTGACCTTGGATGTCTGTAGATGTTGCAGGTTCAGCTGTTGGAGTCACAGGAGTTACAGTTGGTGTGTAGGTAGCAGAAGCTTTTGTTCCATTCATATCTTCACGAACCACTGTCACTGCTGGGGCTGTTCCGACAAATGATTTCTCAGGTACGAATGTAACTGTTCCATCTGGTGCTACTGTGTATGTACCAACACCTTCAACTGTCTTAGTAGTTGAACCATCATCAAATGTTGCTGGAACTTCATCGTTCATTGGCACACGGCTGTCACCTTCTGTGAAGCTTGGTTTACCAGTTTGAGTTGCACCTTGTACATCAGTAGATACTGCTGGAGTAGCTGTTGGTGTTACTGGTGTTACTGTTGGTGTGTACTTAGCTTTCACAACAGTACCATTCTTATCTTGGCGTTGAACCACGATACCTGTTGCAGTACCAACAAATGATTTTTCTGGTACGAAGGTTACAGTTCCGTCTGGCGCAACTGTGTATGTACCTTCACCTGGAACAACCTTAGTAGTTGAACCGTCAACAAATGTTGCAGGTACATCATCATCCATTGGTACTGCAGGATTTCCTTCGGTGAAGGTTGGTTTACCTGTTTGAGTAGCACCTTGAATATCAGTTGATGTAGCTGGGTCTGCTGTTGGAACTACTGGCGTGATGAATGGTGTGTAAGTTGTACGTGCAGTGGTACCATTTGCATCTTCCATTTGAACACCTACTGGAAGAACTTCACCTGAGTAAGCTTTGTTAGTTGGAGTGAAGATCACTTCGCCCTTCTCTTTATCAACTGTGAAGATACCAATGATATCTCCTGCAGGTGAGAACGCATCCAATTGATCAACTGGGCTTCCAGAATCATTGTAAAGTTTCAAGGTTGAAGGGTTCATTGGAGCAACTGGATCCCCTTCTGTGAAGGTTGGTTTGCCTGTTTGAACAATTCCTTGAGGAGCTTCTGAAGTAGCGGGTTCTGCTGTTGGAGTAATTGGCGTTACAGTTGGTGTGTAGGTTGCAGAAGCTTTGGTTCCGTTCATATCTTCACGGACAACTGTAACTGCTGGTGCTTCACCTACAAAGCGTGGATCTGGTTGGAAGGTTACAGTACCATCTGCTGCTACTGTGTAGATACCAACACCAAGAATTTCTTTCGTAGTTGAACCATCTTCAAAGGTTGCTGGAACTTCATCGTTCATAGGAACATTTGGATTACCTGCTGTGAAGGTTGGTTTACCTGTTTGGGTTTGACCTTGCTTGTTAGTTGAAGTTGCTGGCTCAGCAGTTGGGGTTACTGGTGTGACTGTTGGTGTGTAAGTTGCAGTAACTGGAGTACCGTTCTTATCAAAACGTTTCACGGTTACGCCTGTACCTGTTCCTGTGAATGATTTTTCTGGTACGAAGGTGACAGTTCCGTCTGGAGCTACTGTGTAAGTTCCTTCTCCTGGAATTGTCTTGGTCGTTGATCCATCTTCAAAGGTTGCTGGCACATCATCATCCATTGGGATTGCAGGGTTACCAGGTGTGAAGGTTGGTGTACCTGTTTGTGTTTTACCTTGGATATCTGTAGATGTTGCAGGTTCAGCAGTTGGTACGACTGGAGTAATCTTAGGTGTGTAAGTTGTTTCAGCAACAGTTCCGTTTGTGTCTTTAGCTTGAACCTTAACTGGAACGACGTCACCTGAGTAGGATTTATCCGTTGGTGTGAAGGTTACAAGACCTGTTTCTTTATCAACTGTGAAAGTACCGATTTCTTTACCTTCTGGTGATTTAGCTACAACTGATGCAGCTGGTTGGCCATTTTCATCAAGAAGGGTGATGGTATCCTTGTCGATTGGTGCTACTGGATCACCTTCTGTG
>CAUTRO010000081.1:0-5982 GCA_963540685.1 uncultured Streptococcus sp. | reverse complement strand
TTGTCGAATTCCTTCCGAGCATATGCTTGGATAACCTTCAAAGCTGGCAATTCGTAGACTAGTTTCCCATCCTTGAAAATATCAACCAAGAGCGGAATGGCATCAAAATCACGAACCGTCTTCTTGATATAGGTATAGGTCGGATGGAACATCTTGATTTCTGTCAGTTCATTGACATCTACTCCATCATAAGTGATGTAATCTCCTTCAGATTTGCCCTTTTCCCGACTGGTAATGCGCCACACTTGCTTCTTCCCTGGGGTTGAAACCTTCTCAGCATTGTTAGACAGCTTGATAGTATTGCGCATCTGGCCATTTTCGTCTTCGATAGCTACAATCTTATAGACCGCTCCGAGAGCCGGTTGGTCATAGGCCGTGATTAACTTGGTTCCAACACCCCAGACATCAATCTTAGCCTTTTGCATCTTCAAGTTGAGGATGGTATTTTCATCCAAATCATTTGAGGCGTAAATCTTCGCTTCTGTAAAACCAGCTTCATCCAACTGTTGGCGAACTTTTTTCGAGATGTAGGCAATATCTCCAGAGTCAATCCGCACACCTAGGAAGTTGATACGATCTCCCATCTCACGCGCCACCTGAATAGCAGCTGGGACTCCGTTGCGCAGGGTATCGTAGGTATCCACTAGGAAGACACAGTTGTGATGGGTCTCAGCATAGGCCTTAAACGCTTTATAATCATCCCCATAGACCTGCACCAAGGCATGAGCATGGGTCCCTAGGACAGGAATATCAAAGAGTTTTCCTGCACGAACGTTACTAGTCCCACTAGCGCCTCCAATAACGGCTGCACGTGTTCCCCAAATGGCCGCATCCATTTCTTGCGCCCTGCGAGTCCCGAACTCCATCAACGGTTCGTCCTCAATAACAGACTTAATCCGAGCTGCTTTTGTGGCAATCAAGGTTTGGAAATTGACGATATTAAGGATAGCAGTTTCGACCAATTGACACTGAGCAAGTGGTCCTTCTACTTGAACAATCGGTTCATTGGCAAAGACCAGGTCCCCTTCTTTGGCAGAACGGACGGTCAATTCCATTTTGAAATTTTTCAAGTAATCTAGGAAGGCTCCTTCATAGCCTAAGGATTCTAAGTAGGCAATATCGCTCTCAGAAAAACTCAAGTTTTCCAAATATTTCACAATTCGCTCTAAGCCGGCAAATACAGCATAGCCGTTTTTAAAGGGTTGCTGACGGAAATAGGCTTCGAAGACCGCCTTTTTATTGTGGATGCCTTGTTCAAAGTAAACCTGCATCATATTGATTTGATATAAATCGGTATGGAGCGTTAAGCTATCATCTGGATACATATATAAACCTCTTTTTATTGATTTGTTCTATGAATTCCTACCATAAAATTAGTACCATTATAGCACATTTCAGCCCTATTGAATACTGAAAGGAAAGCACAAAAAAATCTGAGACACAAACCTCAGATTTTTAAAAGATTAAAAGCTTTCTGTGATATATTTATAAACTTCTTGGCCAGCAATCGCACCGTCTCCGACTGCTGTCGTCACTTGACGTAGGTCTTTTTGACGAACATCACCAACCGCAAAAATACCTGGGACTGTGGTCCTCATATGATCATCCGTCACCACCCAGCCATTTTCATCTAAAATACCAAGTTCCGTCGCAAAATCACTGACAGGATCTAAACCGACATAGATAAAGACACCACCGAAGGCCTGCTCTCTAACTTCTCCTGTCTTGACATCTTTTAAAAGGACAGACGTTACTTTTTGTTCTCCCTTAATTTCTTCAATAACCGTATTCCAAGCAAAGTGAATTTTATCATTGGCAAAGGCACGATCTTGAAGAACTTTTTGGGCCCGAAGCTCATCTCGGCGATGGGCAATGGTCACTGTTTTTGCAAACTGGGTTAAAAAGACAGCTTCTTCAACCGCTGAATCGCCACCACCAACGACCAAGAGATCTTCATCTCTAAAGAAAGCTCCATCACAAACAGCACAGTAGGAAACTCCTCTACTATTCAGCTCCTCTTCACCAGGGACATTTAATAAACGGTGGTTAGATCCTGTTGCAATCACAAGAGTTTTAGCTTCAAATTCCCCGTCATCTGTGACAATCTTTTTGGTTGCTCCATGGTCTTCGATGCGCTCAACCTGACCAAACAAATGTTCCACACCAAGATTTTCTAAGGGCTCAAACATTTTTTCGGCCAAATCTGGGCCGCTGATATTGGCATAGCCAGGATAGTTTTCAATATCAGAAGTATTGTTCATTTGACCTCCCGGAATCCCTCTTTCGATCAATGCGACTTTTAAATTGCTCCTAGCAGCATAAAGGGCTGCGGTCATTCCTGCAGGGCCTGCTCCAATAATCACTGTATCAAACATACTCAACCTCTTTCCATTTTGTTGTAACCATTATAATTCTAACACGGTCTTTTTGCAATTATCGTGCTTGAAAGATAAACAAAATCCCTATCACTGCAAAAGTTAAAATAGGAATCGTCATGATATCAATTAAGAGGATATCATACAAATGTGCTTGTCTTTGCTTGGCTGTCTTATCTTTCTTCTTAAAAGCACGGTAGCCAATCCAAATACCAGAAGCGATCCCAACTAAAATAGTTGTCGTCACTAAACTTTGTATATATAAGGACAATAATTTATTTAACATCACTACTCCAAATAATTTTGCATTTTCAGAAAACAGACTCAGCTAGCCATTGCTAACTGAGCCTTACCTCTCTTCTATTATATCAAACATAGGTCCGTTTGTAACTAGCAAAGAATTCTTTTGTTCGTTCTTCTTTTGGATGCTGCATGATTTCCTCTGGTGTTCCAGTTTCAATAATCCGTCCTTTATCCAAAAATAAAACCTTATCTGCCACTTGTGCTACAAAAGACATATCATGACTAACCAGTACCATGGTTTGACCTGATTTTGCTGCATTGGCAATGGATTTTTCAACCTCTCCAACCAATTCTGGATCCAAGGCTGAAGTAGGCTCGTCAAGTAAAAGAACTTCTGGTTTCATAGCTAAGGCACGCGCCAAAGCTACCCGTTGTTTTTGTCCACCCGAAAGGTGACGAGGATAATGATTTGCACGATCGGATAAGCCGACTTTTGCAAGTTCTTCGCGCGCAATTTTCGTTGCTTCTTGATCGGATAACCCCTTCACAACAATCAGACCCTCTTTTACATTTTCAAGAGCGGTTTTTCGCCCAAACAAATTGAACTGTTGGAAAACCATGGCTAACTTTCTTCTGAGGGTTAAGATTTGATCTTGGGTAATTTGCTCAAAATCAACCTCGAAATCATCAATTTTAATTCGACCACTGTCTGGAGCTTCCAAATAATTTAAACTGCGTAAAAAGGTCGATTTACCAGCTCCTGAGGACCCAATCAAGGCTACGACTTCCCCTTTTTGAATTTCCAAACTTAGATTATTTAAAACCTTTTGACCTGAAAAAGTCTTTGATAATTCTGAAATATAAATCATTAGATCCTGACCTCCTCATCTGGTAAATCAATGGCTACGGGAGTCTCAATATCCAGTCGACGTTCAATGTGACGGCCTAGCATTTCAATGAGAATATTCACAATCCAGTAGACAATCGATACTGTGATAAAGCGTTCAAAGTACTTCAAATCGCTCCCCCCAATAATCCGTGCTTGGGCAAAAATTTCAACCACACTGGCACTAAAAGCTAGCGATGTTCCCTTGGTTAAGCCAATAAGAGAATTGATTAGGGTAGGGGTTGCAACGACTGCTGCATTGGGGATAATAATCCGGCGGTAAACTTGACGGTTCGTCATCCCAAGACTACGCGCAGCCTCGATTTCACCAGGATCCACCGATAAAATTGCTGCCCGAATGGTCTCACTCGCATAAGCTGCCTCATTGAAGGCAAGGGCGACAATGGCAAATAGCTCAGCTGGAATGGCATTAATATTAAAAGCTGTTCCATAAGACTGATTGATAGCTTTTAAAATAAGAGGAATCCCATAATAGGTCAACATCAATTGAACCAACAAAGGGGTCCCGCGCAAAAAACTGACAAATACAGCTTGAATGGGGTAAAGAATTCGGACTCGATTAATTTTGACCAGAGCAAAAATCATGGCAAAAATAATCCCAAAAAATGCACCTCCTAATGCTAGCAGAATGGTGACTGGCAATTTGGCGATGACCGATGGGAACGCGTCAAATACCGCTCTTAAACTAAATAATTTACTATCTGGAATATGTTTCAAAAAGTCAGCATACCAGTTGGCTGCTATCAGATTAGTTGTAAACATTTTTGTTACTTCCTTTCTCGATTATAAACATTCTATCACATTCACTATCAGAATTCCAAAAATCGCTCCAGAAATAGAAAAATGATAGACTAGTCAAAAATAGTCTATCATAATTCCAGACAAGTTCCCAATAGTTTTTCTTTATCAAACCAATAAAGAGAAGCTATGTTTTCTTCGAAAGCTGTGAAAAAACTGTTTAGAAGGTTTGGCGCTTAGCCTTCCGCTCAGCTCGTCCACGCGCACGGTTTTCAGCTCGCTTCGCTTTTCTCCGCTTCTCATCAACAGCCCATTTGATTTTTTTCTTATAGCCTGGTTTGATTTTTTTCTTTTTCTTCTTCACAAGACCAATCATTTCAATATCTAGCTTCTCTTGTTTTTTCTCCCGGTTCACTCGTCTGTCCCGATCATAGGTATCTTCAATAACCCCATTCTTCAAAACTTTCGGTACGAAACGAATTCCCATTTTTTCTAGTTCACTGATATCTGAATCATCACTCGGTTGGTAAAGGGTGATGGCTACACCAGGCAGGCCATTGCGTCCTGTCCGACCAACACGGTGAACAAAGAAAGAAAGATCTTGAGGAATGGCATCATTGATGACATGACTGACCCCTTCGATATCAATTCCACGAGCTGCCAAATCTGTCGCTACAATGTACTCAAAATCAAGATTTTTAACCTGATTCATGATGCGTTTCCGTTCACGCGGTGGAATATCTCCATGAATTTTTGCTACCTTCAAGCCCTGGGCTACTAAATAAGCATAAAGATCATCTGCTCTCGTTTTAGTATTAACGAAAATCATAGCCAAATAAGGTTGCAAGGCCTTGGTCAGTTGGTAAATTTGCTCATTTTTATCACGACCTTTGGTGGAGACCAGCCAATTATCGATGGTATCTGAAATCACCGTTTTGGTCTTAATTTGCTCCATGACTGGATTAGAAAGATATTTTTTCAAGAAAGGCTGCAACTTTTGTGGAATCGTAGCCGAAAAGACTAAAAATTGCAGTTGTTGTGGAAGTCTTGAAGCAATCTTATCTACGGTAGACAAAAATCCCATATCCAGTGTCATATCCGCCTCATCTACCACAAAGGTATGGGCCTTATGGATGGCCAGATCACCAGATGCAACCAGATCATAGATCCGCCCTGGAGTTCCAATCACGATATGCGGTTGTTTGACCTGCAATTTTTCAATCTGACGACTTTTATCCGTTCCTCCAACATAATTGGCAATCCGAATTTCTTTTTCAGAATGACTAGAGATTTGACGAGCCGCTTGGTAAATTTGCGTTGCTAACTCCCGACTAGGAGCCGTAATCACCGCTTCAACTTGATCGTTGTCTTCATTTAACGTTTGAAAAATCGGCAAGAGGAATGTATGGGTTTTCCCAGATCCTGTCTTAGATTCCCCAACCAAATCATTCCCAGCTAAGACAATCGGAATTAGTTTTTCCTGTACTTCAGTTGCTTCTCTAAAATTGATTTCTTTCAGTGCCTCTTGAATATAAGGCTTAAAATTAAACTCTGTAAATTTCATTTTCTCAGTTCCTTTCATGATCTCTATTATTATATCAGAAAAGCTGACTTCGTGCCTCTCTTATGAGTCATTTTTACTAACCAACAAAGTCTCTCTGAGTCAGCAAAAAACGATGGGCAAGCCCACCGTCTTTTTTATAAGTAGAGAAGAACAAG
>CAUTRO010000080.1:0-6031 GCA_963540685.1 uncultured Streptococcus sp. | reverse complement strand
TACAGCCCTACTCAACTGTGCGGAGGTGGGACGAAGAAATCGAATTCTAACGAATGACCGATTTCTGTCCCACTCTCTTTTTACATGATTCCGTTTTTTCCTGTTGGAAGGTTGATTCCTGCTTCCATCAAGGCATCATGATAAAGTTTATAATAAGTATGGTAAACCGTAATCTGGGTTCCATTTTGAACGGTCATCGCAATGCGGAAGGAATAGCAACCATTTTTTTCGATCTGTGGGCCTAGAATGGTAGGGCCTGTTAGTACTTCTGGATGCTTGTCTTCTTCTGACTGATTGACCTGAGCGATGACCTGGTAAATCTTGTCAAGATCTGTATTCGCATCTAGTGGAATATCTACCAGCACGCGCATATCTCCACGTGAGAGATTACTAACGACGGTGATATTGCGGTTGGGGACAAAGTGGAGAGTCCCGTCAAAATCGCGTACTTGAGTCGTCCGAATTCCCACACTGCTAACGATGCCGATTATATTAATCGACCCATTCGTGAGACGGACATTGTCCCCCACATCCAACTGGTGTTCTAAAAGGATAAAGAATCCATTGACCAAATCGGATAGGAAGCCCTGAGCTCCCATCCCAATAGCCACCCCAGCAATCCCAGCACCCGCCAATAGACTAGAGACTGGAAGACCCAGGATCGACAAAATCCAGTAAATCAAGATAAAATACAGGCAGTAGTTCAAGAGACTCTCTACTAAACGGAGAATGGTATTTTTACGGGCTTCATCCTGCACCGTATACCTAAAGGAAGGGGTTAAGATCCGCTTGACTAGGCTATGAATGACCTTTTTAGCGATAAAAAATAGGAGAAAGACAAAAATCAAAGAGATGCATTTTGAAATCAGATCATCAAAAATAGTTGTCCAGTCTATTTTACTGAAATAAAGTTGGAAAAATTGCCTCATTTATTCGGGCCTTTCTAGCAAAGGATAGTTTGATTATATCAAATATTCGGAAATGACGCTATTTTTTTCTAAATTGCATTGCTTTTACCTCCTAACTATCGTATAATATTCCTTAACTATTTTTTTAGGAGGTCTCGCATGATTCATCGTCTGATTACAACTTGGAATAAAACCAACCTCATGAAGCGGATTGCGATCGGGATTGTACTTGGTGTCGTTCTAGCACTTGTCTTTCCAAAAGCAACTGCTATCGGGCTCTTAGGAGAGTTCTTTGTCGGAGGGTTACGTGCTATCGCACCGCTTCTGGTCTTTGCTCTCGTTGCAAATGCTCTCTCCCAACATCAAAAAGGGACAGAGACAAATATGAAAAAGGTCATTATCCTCTATCTCTTAGGAACCTTTGCTGCAGCCTTTATTGCTGTCCTAGTCAATTATCTCTTCCCAATCACGATTACCTTAACTGGAAAAGCGGCAGAAGGCTCCTCTCCAAATGGAATTGGCGAAGTCATTAGTAACCTTTTGCTCAAGATCGTCGACAACCCTGTCAATGCCTTGCAACAAGCCAACTACATTGGGATCCTTTCTTGGGCGACTGTCTTTGGAATTGCCATGAGAGAGGCCAGTGAACACAGCAAGGACCTCCTACAAACCCTAGCAGATATCACTTCAAAAATTGTCGAGTGGATTATCAACCTAGCTCCTTTTGGGATCTTGGGCTTGGTCTATACGACGATCGCTGGTCAAGGACTCAGCGCACTGAGAAACTATGGAATTCTCTTGGTCGTATTGGTGGGAACGATGGCTTTTGTCGCTCTGGTCATCAATCCTTTAATTGCTTTCATGATGATCCACAAAAACCCTTATCCTCTCGTTTGGAAATGTCTTCGCGTCAGTGGGGTAACAGCCTTCTTTACAAGAAGCTCAGCGGCGAACATCCCTGTCAATATGCGCCTTTGTGAAGAGCTGGGACTCAATCCAGATACCTACTCTGTTTCTATCCCTCTTGGATCTACTATTAACATGGCAGGTGCAGCGGTAACGATCAATACCTTAACCCTTGCAGCAACCAATACTTTAGGGATTCAGGTTGACTTTGGAACGGCACTTATCCTCAGTGTTGTAGCAGCCATCTCAGCCTGCGGGGCATCCGGAGTTGCTGGAGGGTCACTTCTTCTGATCCCTGTTGCTTGTAGCCTCTTTGGCATTAGCAATGACTTGGCCATGCAAGTCGTCAGTGTCGGTTTTATCATCGGGGTCATCCAAGACTCTTGTGAAACAGCCCTCAACTCATCAACAGATGTACTCTTCACAGCAGTTGCTGAGATGAGTAACTGGCCAAAGGAAAAACGCTATTAATCACTCAGATCACACACAAGAGAAAGTCTATCATAAGACCCTAGCTTTTAGCAAAACCCCAGATCAATCGATCTGGGGTTCTCTTATTTCTTAAAGTAGCGTTTACTTTCTTTGATAATGACTGGGGAGAGGGCCAAGAGCGCAATCAGGTTGGGCAAAGCCATGAGCCCATTGACGATATCCGCAATCACCCAGACCAGATCCAGCTTAAGGAAACCACCTAGTCCAACCATTAAGACAAAGAAAGTCCGGTAGAGATTGATATGTTTGACACCAAAAAGGAATTCGAAACACCGTTCTCCGTAGTAAGACCAGCCAAGAATGGTCGTTGTTGCAAACAACACCAAACACAGCGTTAAGATAATGCCTCCAACTGGGCCAAAGACACCTGTAAACGTATCTTGAGTCAAGGTACTCGTACTGCCCTTGGCCATCCACTCACCTGACACCAGAAGGGACAGCCCTGTCAAACTACAGATGATAATGGTATCAATAAAGGTTCCTGTCATCGAGATCAAGCCCTGCTCGACAGGTTCATTGGTCTTTGCCGCCGCTGCTGCAATGGGTGCAGATCCGAGACCCGATTCATTGGAGAAGACCCCACGCGCCACCCCTTTTTGGATGGCCATTTTGACCGTTGCTCCTGCAAAACCTCCCATGGCTGCAGTCCCTGTGAAGGCACCTGAAAAGACCGATTTTAAGGCTGGAAGCAATTGGTCCAGATGCAAGGCGATGATCGTGACAGTCGCAACGATATAGGCAGCAGCCATAAAAGGAACCACTTTTTCAGAGACTTTCGAAATCCAGTGAATCCCACCAAAGATGATGGTCGCAACCACCAGAGCAATTACTACACTGGCAACCTCAGGGGCGGTACCAAAGCTTGCTTTTAAAGAAGCAGTAATGGAATTAACCTGGGTCATGGTCCCAATCCCAAAGAGGGCTACGAGAACGCCTGCTACAGCAAAGAAAATAGCTAATGGTCGCCACTTCTCCCCCATCCCGTGAAGAATGTAGTACATCGGACCACCCGAAATATGACCATTGTCATCCTTGGTCCGATAACGAATAGCTAAGAGCCCTTCTGCATACTTAGTAGCCATCCCAAAGAAGGCTGCCATCCACATCCAAAAGAGGGCGCCTGGGCCACCTGTCTGAATAGCTGTCGCTACCCCTACGATATTCCCTGTCCCCACTGTAGCAGCTAGAGCTGTCGCCAAAGCTCCAAAGCTCGAAATATCCCCATGTCCCTCATCTTCTGTAAAGATCAGGCGAAAGGCTTTTGGAAGATAGCGTATCTGAAGCAAGCCCAAGCGAAGGGTCAGGTAGATCCCTGTCCCTACCAAGAGCACCAAAAGCGGAGCGCCCCACACTAGATTATCGAGCTGCTGAAAAAATTGCAATACATGATCCATTCTCTGTCTCCTTTTTATCGACCGCTAGACAGAAATGAGAAAAAGAAAGAGCACATGACAAACATGTACTCTGGTCCTGCTTAAAATAGGGGACTTCCCCTATTTTAAGCTCTGTCCTTTTACCTGAGAGTTTGAGTAGATGTATCCTCTACCTTGCCCCTTCGGTGCCATTTCTGGTCTCTCCAGAGTTCCGTCCATTCACAGTTACTCACGCTCCTGCAAACTTCATTCGGTCGTATGTAATTTTCTCTATTTTAATCAATTTTCAAAACTTTGTCAACAATTCCTGAAAATATCTTGCGTGCTTTCTGAAAATGTACGGTTTTTAATCACTTAAGGAGAAGTGATTGGTCATGAGGTTACTAGCATCAAGCAAAATCTTGTCCAAGAGTTGATCCGTAGCTTCTTGAATCTGATCGCTCATGGCTTGGTTTTCAGCCTCGAAATCGACGGTTTCACCTGCTGCAAGTGCACGATCGACCTTGTTGATGCGTGCATGTCCCCAAGCCATTGTCGTTTCTTGGTAGTCGTCTAGATTCCCAACATGGTGAGCATAGTGAGGGTCTGCTAGTCCTGCAATAATCCGGTTAGCCCAGTAGTAGGAATCAGTTGTCACCTTAGCCGTAGTATTGGCAAAGTAGTCTGGTGTTGTATCCACTTGGGTAAAGAAAGGAACGGCTGTATTGTAAGGCATCGAACCATAAGAAATCCACTGGATGCCTGTTGTTTCTTGAGGTTTATTGGGACGTAATTGCAGAATCGCTGTTTGACTGGTCCGGTTGATCCCGATCGTACGGAAAGTCCGCTGACTCACGTGGTCTCCTTCCGGTCCATAAGGATCGTAGATGGTATCTTGGTAGTGGTTGCTCAAGACATATTTCACATCCTCAATTGTCACCTTACGATAAGGTTTTTGACACCAAGGAATCTCAAAACTCCGTGGATCCTGTTCGATTTCAGGATTGAGGAAAGCTTGGATGGTCCAAGCCCGCGGTGTGTTGTAGTGGCGATCCTTGTCTTTTTGGCTACCAAAGGCATAACGCGGATTAAAGCCTTTTCCTTTTTGGTCTAGAATCAAATGATGCTCTGAGACAAAATTTTCAAGATCCGGGTCACAAAGGAATTCATCTGGATTTCCAAATTCAAAATAATCACTTCCCAGTTGGTTGGGGTTGGTCACATAGGCATCATCCGGGACACGGCGCGCCATCCAGTGGTGACCTCCGATGGTTTCCAACCACCAGATTTCATTCACATCTGAAATGGCAATCCCGTTGGATTCGTAGGTTCCATACTCCTCCAAGAGCTTTCCAAGACGCAAGACCCCTTCACGAGCTGTCTTGACATAAGGCAAGATCAAGGTCAGCATGTCTTCCTCACCGATCCCACTCTCTACAAGAGGATCTGCTCCTAGTACACGACTATTGGTCGTAATGGTCTCTGTTTCACTCATGGCGACATTATAGACATTAATCCCAGCTTCTCCCCAGATCCCGTCTTTCGGAATGGCATCTGGAACGGCTGTATAGCGAACCGGATTGTCTGGTAAGTCGATTTCAAAAGTGGATAAAACAGACTTGTAATGACGCGGTTGATCTTCTGGTTTGACCACGATCCATTTCTTAGGCGTAAAAACACCATTTTGAGAATCCTCTGTTCGTGCTACAATAGTCGAACCATCATAGCTAGCATTTTTTCCGACTAGAATCGTTGTACACGAATCTGCACTTTCACGTTTACGCATGCGTATCCTCCCAAATCATTCATTGCCTCTATTATAGCACTTTTAAAAGGGAGGACCTACTGAAAATCAGATTTAAAAGCAAATCATTTTCATCAGCTTTCAATCATTTTCATGATGTCAGATGTAAAAAAACCTAGCTGTTTATCAGCTAGATTCAGATTTAAGAAAAAGTTATCTTAGAAACTTTCCTTAGGTGAGCACGGACGTCAGCGAACTTCGAAGAAGTTCCATGACTAATTATTGAGCCTAAGGTCTCAATAATTCCGAGTGCCTGAAACTGTATTGTTTCAGGCACTTTTCTCACGGCGGAAAGTTTCGGTATTTTCTTAATTTATTCTAAAAATGGGACAGATTTATATTTCTTTGCAGAATTTCTTAACTTATTTTTCTTTTTAAAAATTTAGTCTACGTTCTAAACCCTAGCTAATGAAAAGCTAGGGCTTAACTTAGCCTTTAAACGTGACAATGGTTGCGCCGCTTCCACCTGCATTTTGTGGGGCATATTCAAAACTCTTGACATGCTTGTTGCGGCGGAGGTATTTTGTCACCCCTTCACGGATGACCCCTGTCCCGATCCCGTGGATGAT
>CAUTRO010000079.1:0-6136 GCA_963540685.1 uncultured Streptococcus sp. | reverse complement strand
AAAAGGGCCAACATCACAGACGACGTGAAAAACGAATACCTCAACCATGGTGACCCTGATGGTGATATGTATTCTGTAGGGGAAGCTGACGTTTCGATCCGTTCGGGCTGGTTCTACCATGACAATCAAGAGCCTAAGTCCCTGCGTGAATTGATGGACATTTACTTCAAATCTGTCGGTCGTGGAACGCCACTCTTGCTCAATATTCCACCCAATCAAGATGGAAAATTTGCGGATGCCGATGTGGCCCGTTTGAAAGAATTCCGCCAGACCTTAGACCAACTCTACAGTGTAGACTATGCGGCGGGCGCTTTGGTAGAAGCTGACTCGACACGGCGCAATTCGCATTACGCAGCTAGCCATTTGACAGATGGCGATGAAAAGACCAGTTGGGTACCTGCCGATGATGCCAAGACCGGCTCTTTTGTGCTCGACCTTGGAAAAGAGCAACACTTTGATGTGGTAGAGCTCAAAGAAACCATCGAGAAAGGCCAACGGATATCCGGTTTCAACATCGATGTAGCAGTGAATGGCCAATGGGTTCCTTTTGGGGCTGGGTCAACCGTTGGATACCGCCGTTTGATCAAAGGGCAACCAGTTGATAGTCGCTACCTCCGTGTGTCAATCACCGATGCCCAAGCCACTCCAATCTTGAACGGTGTTTCTGTCTATAAGACGCCAGCCAGCATCGAAGAAACCGATGGCTATCCGCTTGGTTTGACCTATCATTCTGACCGGACTGCTGACCGGGCCAATAGTCAATGGAATGAAGAGGGAGAAGGTGTCCGAGGCACCTCTATGTGGACCAAGGAAAAGGGAGCTTCTGCAACCTACCAATTCGAAGGGACTAAGGCCTATGTGGTTGCAACTGTAGACCCAGGTCATGGGGAGATGGATGTCTATGTCGATGGGCAAAAACTAGCGACGGTCAATACCCAAAGTCCAACTCGCAAACGGAGCCAAAAGGTTTATGAAACACCAGATTTGAAAGCAGGTTCCCACACCTTGACTTTGGTCAATAGCAAGGGAGATGCTATCGCAACGGAAGGGATTTATGCCCTCAATAACCAAGAAAAAGGGCTCTTTGAGTTTGCTCAGCCAACCTTAGCTGTTAAAAAAGGAGACCCAGCGCAAATCGTCGTTAAGAGAAAAGGTGGCTCTAAAGGAAGTGCCAGTCTCAAATTAATCACAGAACCAGGAACAGGGGTTCATGGCAAGGTCTACAAAGATACCAATGTCACCCTTGCCTTCGCAGATGGAGAGACAGAAAAAACAGTCCAAGTCCCAACCCTTGATTTTGCAGGAAAAGCGACCGATGTCTATGACTTTAAGGCCAAACTGTTGCATCCGGATCAAGGTAGCCTGGTCGGCTTTATTCCAGAACTGACAGTCCAAGTGATGAACGAGGACCTGCTTCCAGAAAATCGTAAAGAAGTGGATGATCAAGATCCAAAACTGCACTACAGCCAAGGCTGGCATCATGAGACGGACAATCGAGACTTCTCAAATGGAACGGAATCTTGGTCTAGCTTCAATCAAGTAACCGATGAAGAAGGAAAGAAACACATTGACGTGACCATCACCTTTAAGGGAACTGGTGTGGAAGTTCGAGGAGTGGTTGATCCAAGCCATGGTCTCTACAGCGTCACCCTAGACGGAAAAGAAATGGCCTTTGAAGAAGGGCGTGGTCATGACTATGAGATTGAAGGCGACCATTACTTCAGTGGCTATGGAGATCAACGCAAACTGGACCAGAGTTTGGTCAATCTGCAAGGTCTAGCAAAAGGCTACCACCAATTACGTCTGCACCTGGATCCGGCTCTCAATGATCCTCAGTCATCTAGAGCCATTCAGGTAGACCGCTTTGTCCTATCAGGGAAAGATAGTCAGTTGCTTAGTCAAGAAGAGCTCCAACAGGTTATCAAAGAAGGAGTAGAAAAGATCAAGACTACTTCTCTCGATCGCTTGAAAGCAAACCTCAAACCGACTGTTCAAGAGCAATTGACGGAATTGACTCAGTTGTTGAATCAAGAGCGACCAGATTTGGTTGCTGTAGCGAATCAAGTGGAAGCCCTTGAGACCCTCTTAGAAGATGCTCATAATTATGAACCGCTGACGCAGACACGCCCAGACGAAGGTGTTCGGGATTTGATTCTTGAAAAGCCAGAACTTCTCATCGAAGCGGAGGAGATTCCATTTGAGAGTCAAACGCGTGAAAACAAGGATTTGGCCAAGGGCGAAAGCCGGATCCTTCAAGCAGGGAAGGTTGGACGCCGCTTGAAGTTGATCGAGGTTCGACAAGAAGAAGGCAAAGAAATTCGGACAGAAGTCGATGCCTTTGTCGAAGTGGAAGCCCAGGACCAGATTACAGAAGTCGGAACAGGAGTGGTAGGAGAACATCCTGTGACACCTGATCTACCGACTCCAATAACACCTGTAACTTCAAGTAAAGACTTGCAAGTGCATGCACATCATTCAACAGTAGAAGATAAAAAAGAGAAAGAAACTCCAGTGCTCCTACAAGCATCGACTCCGCAAGCAACTCCTAATTTGACAGCAGACCATCCAGTAGAAGAAAAGGTAGAAAGGCCTTCTCTTCAACCGGAAGGAAAACTACCTCAAACCGGTACGAAAGAAGGTGGTTTGTTCGCTTGGTTCGGCCTGCTTGGTCTAGGTTTCTTGGGTGGAGGTGAGAAATTCGCTCGTCGCAAAGAGTAGTTGATTCTTCTCATAAGAGGTTGGGACAAAAGTCCTAGCCTCTCAATTGTTTTTGGATTGTCAAGCAAGACGCAGTGGTTGAGTGGGCTCTACTACGCTGATTTCATCAGCTTTTACAGCCCTACTCAACTGTGCGGAGGTGGGACGACGAAATCGAATTCTAACGAATGACCGATTTCTGTCCCACTCTCTTTTATTTTGCCTTCTTAAGAGATTCCTATTTCCATAGAGTCTTTGCTTTATTTACAGCTATAAAAATTGTATAATAGTCAAATAAGGTCAATGATGAGAATGCACACTCCAAGGTCATTTTTTATGGGCCAAAGAGTAGAGCATCATCTAGAAAAAAACGAGCCAGAAAGGAGCATCATGGCAAATAAGAACACATCTGATAGCATTGAAGCTTATATCAAGGCCTTGCTGGCTCAAGCTGGCATGGCAGAGCTCAAAAGAAGTGAGTTGGCAGATGTCTTTCAGGTCGTACCCAGTCAGATCAATTATGTCATTAAGACTCGCTTTACCGAAAGCCGGGGCTATATTGTAGAGAGCAAGCGCGGTGGTGGTGGCTATATCCGCATTGGCAAGGTCCAGTTTTCAGATCACCATCAGATGCTCCAAGGCTTGGCAGCCAATATTGGAGAGACCATCAGCCAGCAGGTCTTCCATGATATCCTTCAGATGCTCTATGAAGAAAAATTATTGACAAAACGTGAGAGTCAGCTTTTCTTTGCGACGACCTCCGATGAGGTTCTAGGTCGAGATGCTCTCATCCTACGAGCAAATATGCTGAAAAAAATCATTCAACAAGTAGATAGAAAAGGAAATACCGACTAGATGAACTATTCAACAGCACTGTTAGAAAGTATAGAAGCGGCCCAAATACTAGCAGGTCACTATCAGGGGGATACTTTGGACACTTGGCATCTCTTAACAGCTATGGCCAATAATCCCTATAGCATAGCAGGTTCTGTGCTCAGCGACTATCCCATGCAGATCGACGAATTTCAGGATGCAGCTGAGCATATTACCGGTCAAGTGTTTCAACATGACAATCGGTATGAAATCTTCCCGTTTTCTTATCGGATGGAAGCGGTGATAAAACACGCGACAGATATTGCGCAAGTCCTTCATGCTAAAACCTTGGGGACAGAGCACGTGCTCCTCTCTCTTCTAGCGGATCGTGGGACCTTGGCTAGCCAGGTCATGGAGTTTGCAGGTTTTGCCTTTACGGAGCAAGACAAGGGTGTTCCCATTGCTTCCCTTCGCAAGAATTTGGAAGACAAGGCAGGCTGGGACAAGAATGATATCAAAGCTATCCGGAGCCTCTATCGGGCCCAAAATCCTAACCGCCAAACCATGGGAAATATGATGGGCATGCCCCCAAGCACAAGTGGAGGACTTGAGGATTATACCCGTGATTTGACAGAAATGGCACGTTCAGGCCAGCTTGAGCCTGTGATTGGTCGGGATGCAGAGATTTCACGTATGATTCAAATCCTTAGCCGCAAGACCAAGAACAATCCTGTACTAGTAGGAGAAGCTGGGGTCGGAAAAACAGCCCTAGCATTGGGGCTGGCCCAGCGGGTGGCTAGTGGCAATGTTCCAGCTGAAATTGCACAAATGCGACTTCTGGAGCTGGATCTTATGAATGTGGTTGCAGGGACGCGCTTCCGTGGGGACTTTGAAGAGCGGATGAACAATATTATCCAGGATATCGAAGAAGACGGTCACGTGATTCTCTTTATCGATGAACTTCATACCATTATGGGGTCAGGATCCGGTATTGATTCAACCTTAGACGCAGCCAATATCCTAAAACCGGCCCTAGCTCGTGGAACCTTGCGCACGGTTGGAGCGACAACACAAGATGAGTACCAAAAGCATATCGAAAAAGACGCAGCCCTCTCCCGTCGCTTTGCGAAAGTGACCATTGAGGAGCCAAGTGTTGCAGACAGCATTCAGATTCTTCAAGGCTTAAAAGAGACCTACCAAGACCACCATCATGTGACTATTACTGATGAAGCGATCGAAACAGCTGTCAAATATGCCCACCGCTATTTGACCAGCCGTCAATTGCCAGATTCAGCTATTGACCTCTTGGATGAAGCAGCGGCTACCGTACAAAATCGCGAGTCAAACGGTCAGGTAAAAGAAGAGTTAACCGCCTTGGACCGGGCCTTGATGGATGGCAAGTGGAAGAAAGTAGCCCAGCTCTTACAAGTAGAGGCAGCTCCGATTGTTTACAAGAAAGAAGTCACCGATCAAGATGTCTTGCTGACCTTGAGCCAACTCTCTGGTATTCCTACTCAAAAGCTGACCCAAACCGATGCCAAGAAGTACCTAAACTTAGAAACAGAATTGCACAAGCGCGTGATTGGCCAAGATCAAGCCGTTTCTAGCATCAGTCGGGCCATTCGACGCAATCAATCAGGTATCCGTAGTAATAAACGTCCGATCGGTTCTTTCATGTTCCTAGGACCTACCGGTGTCGGAAAAACAGAGCTAGCCAAAGCCTTGGCGGAAGTTTTGTTTGATGATGAATCAGCTCTGATTCGGTTTGACATGAGTGAGTACATGGAAAAATTCGCCGCTAGTCGCCTCAACGGAGCCCCTCCAGGCTATGTGGGCTACGAAGAAGGGGGCGAATTGACCGAGAAAGTTCGCAACAAACCGTATTCAGTCCTCTTATTTGATGAGGTAGAAAAAGCCCACCCCGACATTTTCAATGTCCTTTTGCAGGTCTTGGATGATGGAGTCTTAACCGATAGCAAAGGCCGGAAGATCGATTTCTCCAATACCATTATCATCATGACCTCAAACCTGGGAGCCACAGCCCTTCGGGATGATAAGACCGTTGGCTTTGGTGCCAAAGATATCCGATTTGATCAAGCCAATATGGAAAAACGCATGTTTGAAGAATTGAAGAAGACCTATCGTCCAGAGTTTATCAACCGGATTGATGAAAAGGTGGTCTTCCATAGCCTATCAAGCGAGGATATGCAACAGGTGGTGAAGGTCATGGTCAAACCGCTTATAGCGACCTTGGCAGAACAAGGCATGACCCTCAAATTCCAGCCTTCAGCGCTTAAATGGCTTGCAACCAAAGGCTACGATCCAGAAATGGGAGCTCGTCCACTTCGTCGCGTCTTGCAGACGGAAGTAGAAGATCAGTTGGCTGAGCTTCTTCTCAAGGGAGAAGTCCAAGAAGGGCAAACCATCAAGGTTGGAACGACAGCTGGCGCGATCAAGTTTGAGATTGTCTAGGAAACCTACTTTATTAATGAAACCTTGTATATTGCAGATACAAAAACATAATCCTTCCTTATGGATTGTCGTTCTATATTTTTTATTAGTCTTCTATAGAGAGGCTGGGACAAAAGTCCTAGCCTCTCAATTGTTTTTGGATTGTCGAGCAAGA
>CAUTRO010000078.1:0-6148 GCA_963540685.1 uncultured Streptococcus sp. | reverse complement strand
TGGCCAAACTCATCGATGAGGGTGAAGTTGTCTGCTAGGAGGGTTGAATATTCTTGCTGAGCTTGCAAGCGTTCTTCGTAGGTTTTTAGTTTGAGAAGGACATTGTCCAAAATTTCATCTTCTGGGATAGAACTTGGTTCCACATGGACATCGATGTCAAAGACTCCAAATTTTTCTTTGAGAAGGCGCTCGACCTCTTCGGTAATGGCATGGCTCTCATAAACGGAGAGATCAGGATTCATTTCGATGACGACATCTAGGTAGATATTGCTTCCGTAGGTCCGTCCCCGTTGGGATTTGACCCGGCTGACCTTTGGCAATTCCAGAATAGCAGCCTTGTATTTATCAAGAAGACTTTCATCAAATCCATCTGAGAGGCTGAAGGAAGATTCGATGAAAATGTCGTAGGCTGTTTTTAGAATAAAGAAGGTAATAACGATGGCCACTAATTGGTCCACAATCGGATAGTTAAGGGCACTAGCTCCAACCGCAACAGAGGTTCCTAAAGAAGTAACCACGTCAGAGAGGTTGTCTTTGGCAGCAGCATTAAGGGCCTTGGACTGGGCTTTTTTCGCTAAAGAACGGTTATAAAGATAGACCGCAAACATGACAAGGGCCGAGCCAACACCGACAATGGCCCCTAAAGGATCGATAACGATTGTTTCCCTGCTGAGGATTTTTTGAACCGTATCTCGTAGGACATCAAAGCCCACATAGAACATGATAATGGAAGTCACTAGGCTAGCTAGATCTTCAATCTTCCAATGGCCAAATCGGTGGTCGCGGTCAGCTGGCTGGCGGGCCATGCGAATGCCAATGAGAAGGGCGATATTGCTGATAATATCTGAAAGGTTATTATAACCATCGGCAACCAAACTGGAGGAGTGAAGGAGATGTCCGGTTGCTAACTTAGCAGCGGATAGAATCAAATAGGCCACAATACTAATCAGGGCTCCACGTTCGGCAAGTTTTAAATTGCTTTGAGATTGATTCACTGATAACTCCTCCAAACTTTTGTAGATTTCCTCATCAGCGATAAACTAGGATAGTTGTTGAATAGGAAATTTGCTTTCTTCTTAAGGCTTTATTATAGCTTTTTTGAGCGCAAAATTCAAATGAAGCCGACCATTTTCCAAATGAGAAAGGGCGAAAATGTGGTATAATAGAACGATTGAATGAATGAGGAGTATGAGATGAATCCTTTATTGAATGGTATGAATGATCGCCAGGCAGAGGCGGTCCAAACTACAGAAGGTCCCCTCTTGATCATGGCGGGGGCTGGATCTGGTAAGACACGTGTCTTGACTCACCGGATCGCTTACTTGATCGATGAAAAATTGGTCAATCCTTGGAATATTTTGGCCATTACCTTTACCAATAAGGCTGCTCGTGAGATGAAAGAGCGGGCTTATCAACTAAATCCGGCGACCCAAGATTGCTTGATCGCGACCTTCCACTCCATGTGTGTGCGCATCCTTCGCCGAGATGCGGATCACATTGGCTACAATCGTAACTTTACCATTGTCGATCCAGGTGAGCAACGGACCTTGATGAAGCGGATCTTGAAGTCTTTGAATTTGGATCCGAAGAAATGGAACGAACGAACCATTTTGGGGACCATTTCCAATGCCAAGAATGACTTGATAGATGAAGTGGCCTATGCTGCCCAGGCGGGGGATATGTATACCCAGATCGTCGCCAAGTGCTATGAGGCTTACCAAAAGGAACTCCGTCAGTCAGAAGCAGTGGACTTTGATGATTTGATCATGCTGACCTTGCGTCTTTTTGATCAGTATCCAGATGTGCTGACCTATTACCAGCAGAAGTTCCAATACATCCATGTGGATGAGTACCAAGATACCAACCATGCCCAATACCAATTGGTTAAACTTTTAGCTTCTCGCTTTAAAAATATCTGTGTGGTTGGGGATGCCGACCAGTCTATTTATGGTTGGCGGGGAGCAGACATGCAAAACATCCTGGACTTTGAGAAGGATTATAAGGAAGCCAAGGTCGTCCTCCTGGAAGAGAATTACCGCTCGACTAAGACGATTTTGCAAGCAGCCAACGATGTTATCAAAAACAATCGGAACCGCCGTCCCAAGAATCTCTGGACTCAAAATGCTGACGGTGAAGAAATTGTCTATTACCGGGCCAATGATGAGCAGGATGAAGCGGTCTTTGTGGCCAAAACCATTGAAGAGCTCAGTCGGAAAGCTGGCTATAAACACCGTGATTTTGCGGTTCTCTACCGGACCAATGCCCAGTCACGGACCATTGAAGAAGCACTGCTCAAGTCCAATATTCCTTATACCATGGTAGGGGGCACTAAGTTCTACAGCCGGAAGGAAATTCGAGATGTCATTGCTTATCTGAACTTGATTGCCAACCTCAGTGACAATATCAGTTTTGAGCGGATTATCAATGAACCCAAGCGGGGAATCGGACCGGGTACGGTGGATAAAATTCGTGATTTTGCCCAAATGCAAGGCTCCTCCCTCCTGGATGCTTCAGCCAATATCATGCTCTCTGGCATCAAAGGAAAAGCAACCCAAGCTATCTGGGACTTTGCCAATCTCATTCTTGATTTGAGAGAAAGATTGGACCAGCTGACCATTACAGAGTTGGTCGAAGAAGTCCTTGACAAGACAGGCTATATGACAGCCTTAGCCAATCAGGGAAATTTGGAAAGTCAGGCCCGCATCGAGAATATCCAAGAGTTTCTTTCTGTTACCAAGAATTTTGATGAAAATGGCGAGTCTGTTGAAGACGAATCAGGTGTGGAAACCTTAAGTCGTTTCTTGAACGACTTGGCCTTGATTGCCGATACAGATGATGGAGCCCAAGAGACTTTTGAAGTGACCTTGATGACGCTTCACGCGGCTAAAGGACTGGAGTTCCCAGTGGTCTTCTTGATTGGGATGGAAGAAAACGTCTTTCCTCTTAGTCGAGCGGCTGAGGATCCGGATGAGTTGGAAGAAGAACGTCGTCTAGCTTATGTCGGAATCACACGGGCAGAGAAGGTTCTCTTCTTGACCAATGCCAACTCTCGTTTGCTCTTTGGGCGGACCAGCTACAACCGTCCGACACGCTTTATCAATGAGATTAGCTCAGATTTATTGAACTACCAAGGCTTAGCGCGTCCGGCTAACACGAGCTTTAAGGCTTCCTATAGCAATGGTGGCGGAACGACCTTTGGAAAAGGAATGAGCCTGTCACAAGCCCTTCAAGAGCGTAAGAGACAAGCGGCCCCAAGCGCCCTCACGTCCTCAAGCCTCCCCTTTGGCAATGGCAACCAAGCTGGTGCTAAAGAAAGTGTCGCTTGGTCCATTGGTGACATTGCTATTCATAAGAAGTGGGGAGAAGGAACCGTCCTTGAAGTATCAGGTAGTGGCAATACCCAAGAACTCAAGATTAACTTCCCAGAAGTGGGTCTCAAGAAACTTTTAGCCAGCGTCGCTCCAATTGAGAAGAAATAAACAGAAACCAGTAAGCCTAGTGTATTATTTCAGAACATAAACAAGCAATATATCCTCAAGGATCTAATTGATTACTGCATGAAAAAGTTCCAAGAAAAAGAAATTTTGGAAATAGTGCGGGATAGATTGAGACTTTTCGCCGTGAGGAAAGCACCAGAAACACTTAAGTTTCTGGTGCTCGGTAGATTTGAGACGTGAGGCTCAAATCTAAGGTATGGAATCCCAAAGGGAGTCGCTACCGTCCGTCCTCACCTAAGGAAAGTCTCCAATAGAGGAATGAATACTCGGTTAAAACCAGCAGGCCTAGCTTGCTGGTTTTGATTTTACTGCTAGCATGATATAATATACTAAGAATAGAGAAAGAGGCAGGCTATGAACGAAATCAAGTGCCCCAACTGTGGGGAAGTTTTTACCGTCAATGAAAGTCAATACAGCGAGCTCTTGTCCCAAGTACGGACGACGGAGTTTGACAAGGAAATTCATGAGCGGATTCGGCAGGAGTTGGCTTTAGCAGAGCAAAAGGCCCTCAATAAGCAACAAGAGAAGTTAGCCAAAAAGGATCAAGAAATTGCCCAGTTACAAAACCAGATTCAACAGTTTGATACTGAAAAAGAATTGGCTAAAAAAGAGGTGGAGCAAAGTGCTAGCCAAAGTCTGTTAGAGAAAGAAAAAGAGGTTCAGGCACTAGAGAATCAATTGGCCACCTTGCGCTTGGAGCATGAAAATCAACTACAAAAGACTTTATCTGACCTGGAAAAAGAACGGGATCAGGTCAAAAATCAGCTCCTTCTACAAGAAAAAGAAAACGAGCTTTCTCTGACTTCTGTCAAGCAAAATTATGAGGCCCAGCTGAAGGCGGCCAATGAGCAGGTTGAGTTCTATAAGAATTTTAAGGCCCAACAATCGACTAAGGCTATTGGGGAAAGTCTGGAGCAGTATGCGGAGAGCGAGTTTAACAAGGTTCGTAGTTTTGCCTTCCCAAATGCTTATTTCGAAAAGGACAACAAGGTCTCTGCACGTGGGTCTAAAGGCGACTTTATTTTCCGTGACTTTGATGATAATGGGCTAGAATTCATTTCCATCATGTTTGAGATGAAAAATGAAGCCGACGGCACAGAGAAAAAGCACAAGAATGCCGATTTCTATAAGGAGTTAGACAAGGATCGTCGAGAAAAGAACTGTGAGTATGCTGTTTTGGTCAGTATGCTTGAAGCAGATAACGACTACTTTAACACAGGGATTGTCGATGTCAGCCACGAGTATGAGAAGATGTATGTGGTCCGTCCTCAGTTCTTTATCCAGTTGATTGGTCTCTTGCGCAATGCAGCCCTTAACTCCCTTAAATACAAGCAGGAACTAGCACTGATCCGTGAACAAAATATTGATATCACTCATTTTGAGGAAGACCTAGATGCATTCAAGGTGGCCTTTGCCAAGAACTATAATTCGGCCTCTGTAAACTTCGGCAAGGCCATCGATGAAATCGACAAGGCCATTAAACGCATGGAAGAGGTCAAGAAATTCCTAACAACATCCGAAAACCAACTCCGCCTCGCAAACAACAAGTTGGATGATGTTTCAGTCAAAAAACTGACACGTAAAAATCCAACCATGAAAGCTAAGTTTGAAGCATTGAAGGGGGAATAATCTATGTATTCAGCTAAGAATGCTACCTTGTCTATGAATGGGAAAACCATGGACTATGTAACATTTGGTAAAGGTCAGCAGCCATTGGTGATCATACCAGGCTTGGGGGATGGGTTGCAGACAGTCAAAGGAAAGGCCCAGCTCTTTTCCCTCTCGTATCGATTACTTGCTAAACATTACAAAATCTATGTTTTTTCTCGAATCAATGAGCTGAGACAAGGCTATACGACACGGGATATGGCAGCCGATGTAGCAGAAGCAATGGCGGGACTGAACCTAGATGTGGCCTATGTTATGGGGATTTCACAAGGTGGAATGATTGCCCAATGGTTGGCAGTTGATTTTCCAGAAAAGATTCAAAAGCTAATTTTAGCAGTGACAACAGCTAAACCGAGTAAACTTGCTAGAGAACGAATTGAGCATTGGCAAAAAATTAGTCAATCCGGAAATTTTAGAGACCTCATGCTGGATATCGCCTATCATTCTTATACGCAAAAGAGCTATCGAATGTGGCGCTTTCTTTCTGACATTATGGGTCGTTTGGGGCGAATCAAAGATGAGAAACGAATTGCCATTCAGTCTCAGTCTTGCCTGGATCACGATAGCCTTGAGGTCATAAAAGAAATTCACTGTCCGACCTTGGTCCTTGGTGCGCTTGAAGATGATGTGATCGGTGTGAAGGGATCCAAAGAACTGGCGAAAGGGATTTCGGGTTGTCAGCTCGTTATTCTTAAGCATTCAGGTCATGCTCTGTATGAAGAAAATAAGTCATTTCAAGAGCTTGTTTGTGGATTTTTACACTAAAAAGAGGCTGGGACAAAAGTCCTAGCCTCTCAATTGTTTTTGGATTGTTGAGCAAGACGCAGTGGTTGAGTGGGCTCTATTACGCTGATTTCATCAGCTTTTACAGCCCTACTCAACTGTGCGGAGGTGGGACGACGAAATCGAATTCTAACGAATGACCGATTTCTTATACGAAAACTCAAAAGAGCGCAAAAATACTCCCCTTGTGATATAATGAA
>CAUTRO010000077.1:0-6245 GCA_963540685.1 uncultured Streptococcus sp. | reverse complement strand
CTCAACAAAGGATTGACTTATCTAAAGATAGACTCCCAAAAAACTCGCATACTTAATTTGGCACTATGTTTTATGATTATATCCTTACCACAACTGACGGTCATTCCAAGCAATTGGAAATATTATTTACTGCTAACTATCGCTAGTATTTCTTCTATCACTTATCTTTATTATCTCTATCAATTCGTAAAAGAAAACTAAGTAACATCGTTCATTTAGGAGAAATCATCCATGAAAAAAGAAGACTTAACAACTCGCTTACTTCGAAATTTCTTTCATATCCAAGGTCCCTTTGATGAATGCCGACAAGAGGTTATCTATAAGGCTTGCGCCCGTTCCATGGTCCAAATCTTTTACTCTTCCTTCTTTCTCTTCCTGTTCTATATTTTGTTTGGACGCTTTATAGAAATTGTTAGATCGGTTATGCCCTACCTCTATTTTGGACTCATTTTGTTCATGAGTATAAAAACCCAAAGAGCTGTCAAAGAGCTTCATCTTGAAAAGGATGATAAATCAGAAATCATCTACAAAACCTACAGCAAACACCAAATAAAAGTTCGTAGTTGGTTGGTATTTATAAGTATTGAGATTGGCTTATTTGCTCTGTTGCTCTTTCATAAACTCTTCGTTCAGCAGATGCCCCTTTCAACTTTCTTGGAAAAAATCATCCAAACAGAGATAATGATTCCCTTACTGGTCTTTGGTCTTAGTATTGGAGCCATTTTTGGGACTATGACTTATTGTTTTTTATCCGAACATGAAGATCAGTAGGAGAGAGCAGAACAAATTGATGGTATATGTTATCGATAGAATCTCTCTGGCCTAGGGGGTTAAATACCGCATATATTCTACTAATTCATAGAAAAAGGATTGTTAAGCAAAGCAATGTCTTTAGCCAAACGAGGAGATTAAGGATTGGAAACTGAAGAATGCCTTGGGCCATTTTCAATGAAGCTGCTGTGATGATCGTTGGAAGTTTTGTACTTGTTTTCTGAGTGCATAGATCTGAACCTTATCCTCCTCTGTTAATTTCAAAATAAAAATACCCCAACAGTTAGATTTTTTCTGTCTAACTGTTGAGGTGCAGTTCACATGAGGTTCTGTTTTTTGTATGTCTATGCGTTTAATTGAAGAAGTTCTTCAATCTCTGCTAGGGTACTAGCTTGCGAGATTGCTCCGCGTAGTTTGGCAGCGCCAGATGTTCCACGGAGGTAGTGAGGGGCTAAGCCACGGAATTCGCGGACGGCAATGTGCTCGCCTTTGAGATCGATCAAGCGCTTCAAGTGCTCATAAGCAATCTTCATCTTGTCTTCGAAGGTCAAATCAGGCAGGATTTCTCCTGTTTCAAAGTAGTGATTGATTTGATTGAAAAGGTAAGGATTGCCCATGGCGGCACGGCCAATCATGACCGCATCAGCACCGACTTCTTCGATGCGTTGTTTGGCGTCTTGAACCGTCCGGATGTCTCCATTTGCGATAAATGGAATCTTGGTCAGAGCTTGCGCAACCTTGTGAAGGGTCTCGAGGTCAGCGTGTCCAGTATACATTTGTTCACGGGTACGGCCATGCATGGCAAGGGCAGAGACACCAGCTGCTTCTGCAGCAAGGGCATTCTCCACTGCTAGAGAAGGATCTGACCAACCTGTCCGCATTTTGACAGTGAGTGGGATATCAAGGACGGATTGAACCTTGTTAATAATGGAGTAGATCTTATCAGGATCCTTGAGCCACATAGCACCCGCCTCGTTTTTCACGATTTTATTCACTGGGCAGCCCATGTTGATATCCACGATATCAGTCTTGGTATTTTCTTGGATAAATTCTGCTGCGCGTGCGAGACTATCTTCGTCGCTCCCGAAAAGTTGGATCGATACAGGATTTTCACCTTCATCGATATGGAGCATATGCAGGGTCTTTTCGTTATTGTATTGGATTCCTTTATCAGAGACCATTTCCATGACCACAAGTCCTGCTCCCAGTTCCTTAGCAATGGTCCGGAAAGCCGAGTTGGTCACGCCGGCCATGGGTGCTAGGACCGTCCGGTTTGGGATCTCGACGTTCCCAATCATAAAAGGTGTATTAAGATTTGTCACGAATGAGTTCCTCCAAGTCATTTTCATCAAAGTGATAAGTTGTCTGACAGAATTGGCAAACAATTTCCGCTCCCTGGTCTTCGTCCTTCATTTCTTGAAGGTCTTTGGCTGGTAAGCTAGCCAAGGCATCCATGAAGCGTTCCTTGCTACAGTCGCATTGGAAACGAAGTTCTTCTTCAGAGAGACGTTTGTAAGGCTCTTCGCCATAGATGGCAGCAAGAAGGGCCTCAATATGGTCGTCAGAGGCTAAAAGGGTAGAAATGGCAGGCATTTCTTGGATACGTTTTTCAAAGCGGGCAATTTCTTCTTCCTTGGCATTTGGCAAGACCTGCACCAAGAAACCACCAGCAACCTTGACCTTGTCGTTTTCGTCTAAAAGCACATTTAGCCCAACTGCTGAAGGAGTTTGCTGGCTTTCCGTCAGATAGAAGGCTAGGTCTTCACCAATTTCACCGGTGACAAGAGGGGTCATAGAGTTATAAGGATTTCCTGTGCCGTAGTCGGTGATGACTAGGAATTCCCCATTTCCGACAAATGGTCCGACCACGACTTCACCGGTCGCGGTTTTCTTGATATCCACTCCAGGATTTTGCACGTAGCCTTTAACATTTCCCTTGGTATCTGCCACGGTGATGATAGCTCCGAGAGAGCTAGTCCCAAGGACTTTGACCGTAATTTTAGTATCTCCTTTCTCGTTTGCTGCCAAGATTTGGCTGGCAATGAGGGTACGGCCAAGTGCGACCGTGGAGCTAGCTTGTGTATGATGTTTTTCTTGGGCTGCTCGTACAGTTTCTGTACTGTCTAGTACATAAGCACGAAAAGCACCACTTTCTGAGATAGTTTTAATAATTTTGTCCATACCTACTATTTTAGCACAAATCAAGCAAAGTGGGGACAAGGAGAATTTTGAAAATCAGTCGTTTCAGAAGAAGGACGAGAAGAAAAGAAAATTCCGAACGTTATTTCTAGAAAGAAGCAATTTCCAAGTAAAAGACGAGTTTCATAGAGAAGTTGGTTTAAAAAGAAAGGTGAAAAATAAACGATAGCCGAGTGGATCTTGAAAAAACATTAAAAATTGCTTATAATAGAGTGTAAGACAAACTTGCAGGTGAGATTCCTGCCCTTAGTTTGAAGAAAGGCATAGATAGCATACTATCTATGGTATATGAAAAAGAATTATGACATCAGTTGTTGTAGTAGGAACCCAATGGGGTGATGAAGGAAAAGGGAAGATTACAGACTTCCTATCAGCCAATGCAGAAGTTATTGCTCGCTACCAAGGTGGAGACAATGCCGGTCACACCATCGTGATCGACGGCAAAAAGTTCAAGTTGCACTTGATTCCTTCTGGTATCTTCTTCCCTGAAAAGGTCTCTGTCATCGGAAACGGCGTGGTGATCAATCCTAAATCATTGGTTAAAGAGTTAGCTTATCTCCATGATGAAGGAGTATCAACGGACAGTCTTCGAATCTCTGACCGTGCCCATGTCATCCTTCCTTATCACATCGAATTGGACCGTCTCCAAGAAGAATCTAAAGGAGACAACAAAATTGGGACTACCATTAAAGGGATTGGCCCAGCCTACATGGACAAAGCAGCTCGTGTGGGAATCCGGATTGCGGATCTCTTGGATCGCGAAGTTTTCGCGGAACGCCTTCGCATCAACTTGGAAGAAAAGAACCGTCAATTTACCAAACTCTATGATGCAGAGGCTCTTTCATTTGATGATATCTTCGAAGAATACTATGAATATGGTCAACAAATCAAACAATATGTAACCGATACTTCCGTCATCTTGAACGATGCTTTGGATAACGGTAAGCGCGTGCTCTTTGAAGGAGCACAAGGAGTTATGTTGGATATCGACCAAGGAACCTATCCATTTGTAACCTCTTCAAATCCAGTCGCTGGTGGGGTGACAATCGGATCAGGTGTCGGCCCAAGCAAGATCGATAAGGTTGTCGGTGTATGTAAAGCCTATACTAGTCGTGTGGGTGATGGCCCATTCCCTACGGAGCTCTTTGATGAAGTGGGAGATCGGATCCGTGAAGTCGGCCATGAGTATGGAACAACAACAGGACGTCCTCGTCGTGTTGGTTGGTTTGACTCAGTTGTGATGCGTCATAGCCGTCGTGTATCAGGAATTACCAACCTTAGCTTGAATTCGATCGACGTTTTGTCAGGATTGGATACAGTGAAGATCTGTGTGGCCTACGACTTGGATGGGGAACGCATCGATTACTACCCAGCAAGCTTGGAACAACTCAAACGTTGCAAACCAATCTATGAAGAATTACCAGGCTGGTCAGAAGACATCACAGGTGTCCGCCACTTGGATGAGCTTCCAGAAAATGCCCGCAACTATGTCCGCCGTGTCGGTGAATTAGTTGGTGTGCGCATTTCAACCTTCTCAGTCGGACCAGATCGTGACCAAACCAATATCCTTGAAAGTGTCTGGTCAAGTAAATAAATCAATAAAAGTTGGGAGTCTCTCTCAACTTTTTTGATGCTTAAGATTACTTTAAGTCCTGTGGTTTATACTAAGACCATAAACAAAGACCTCCTAACTTTGTTTAGAATCCAAACTTTTTTTCATAATATCTCCCTATAAGAAGTCACCCATTGGTGGCTTTTTTTGTGGCTTCATCATATAATAGAAAAAGAAACGAGGAGATGAGAGGAAACATGGTGAGAGAATACACGACGGAAGAGAAAGAAGCCTTTATGCGAGAAGCCTTGACAGAGGCAGAAATCGCCTTGGCCCATGAGGAAATTCCCATTGGTTGTGTCATAGTCAAAGATGGTGAGATTATCGGACGTGGCCACAATGCGCGGGAAGAATTACAACGGGCTGTCATGCATGCAGAAGTGATGGCGATCGAAGAGGCTAACCAAAAAGAAAATAGCTGGCGTTTGCTAGATACCACCCTATTTGTAACTATTGAACCTTGCGTTATGTGTAGTGGTGCCATTGGTCTAGCCCGGATCCCCCAGGTGATTTACGGTGCGACCAATCAGAAGTTCGGTGGAGCAGGGAGTCTCTACGACATTTTGACAGATGAGCGTCTCAATCACCGGGTGGAAGTAGAAACAGGGATTTTGGAAGCAGAATGTGCAGCCATCATGCAGACTTTTTTCCGCCAAGGCCGGGAACGAAAAAAACAAGCTAAACTCGCAGCCAAGGCCGAAACACAAGAATAAAAACCGGACCTTTGCAAATCCAACAATTTATGATATAATACCTATCGGAGCAACAGTTCTGCGTGAAGCGGGTCAGGGGAGGAATCCAGCAGCCCTAAGCGAAGTGAACTGTGTGCTCTTTTCTATTGCTCTTGATGAATCAAGCCTGTAAGGCGTAGATGAATCCTAGAGCAATGGATGCAGTTTTTCCCGCTAGGGAAAAAGCTGTAAACCTATGAAAGCTCTTAACGAATCAAGACTGGAAGTCGCAGATGAGTTTAGAGATATTGATCCTGAGGAGCAAAGCGACGTGAGGGCTATCACTCACCAGAGTCATGTGGAATTTACTTTCATATCCAAAGAATAAAAGAGGAAAAATAGAGTTTCGTGAGAAGCTTTTTTTTGGATTTTTTTGCCAAAAATAGTGCAAATATGCAAACGATTGCTATTGCGTCGTTGCTTGATTTGTGAAAATAAAAAAATTAGGACATGAAAACGTTTTACAGATTGATTTCCCTTGATTAAATCCGTGTAAAGCGATATCATAGAGAAGAAGAAATTTTGGAGGAATACTATGTCACATATTAAATTTGATTATTCAAAAGTATTAGACAAATTTGTTGCACCACATGAAGTGGAATACATGCAAGCACAAGTAACAGCAGCAGATGAATTGATCCGTAAAGGAACTGGTGCTGGTAGCGACTTCTTGGGATGGTTGGACCTTCCTGAAAAATACGACCGCGAAGAATTTGACCGCATCTTGAAAGCTGCGGAGCAAATCAAGTCAGACAGCGATGTCTTGGTGGTGATCGGTATCGGTGGATCTTATCTTGGTGCTAAAGCAGCAATTGATTTCTTGAACCACCACTTTGCTAACTTGCAAACAAAAGAAGAGCGCAAAGCTCCACAAATCCTTTACGCTGGAAACTCCATCTCATCTACTTACCTTGCTGACTTGGTAGAGTACG
>CAUTRO010000076.1:0-6270 GCA_963540685.1 uncultured Streptococcus sp. | reverse complement strand
AAGTTTCTGCTTGATACATTTCAAGGAAGGTCACTGAGTCTGGAATCGAGCTCTTGAGCTGTTGGATATGCTTGAGAGGCGCAAGGCCACGCGAGATGGATTCCTTGTCATAGCCTTCAGGGAAGTGATCCAATTGGAAGTCGAGCTCCCGAAGGACCCCTTCTTGCAAGAGCAATTGCCCTTGGTTGCGGTCCTTGATAGAGATAACCGTTTGGATATTTTCAGAAAGAGAGGAGAGCACGTCTGCCACATAGATGATGGAGCAGCCTAGCTCTGTCGGATCCTCACGGAAGAACTCCATGATGACATGGTCCAAAATCAAGGTCTCATCAGTGATGAGCACCACATAGTGAGGGTGGAAGATCTTGGTGTCATTAGCTTTTTCTTCCTCTTTTTGCGCCTTGCGGAGCTTGAGGATTTGGTTGAGACTGTTCAAGACCTGATCGCGTGTCCGCTGGTTGTAGACAAAGCTACGGACATTCATGTCTTGCAAGGTCGCATGAGGCAACCAGCGCATCCAATCCCAGCTTTCTTTTTCTTCCTCTGGAATGATTGGAATAATAGTCAGATCATGGTAAGAGTGAAAGACAGCTAATTGGGCAACCAAGAGTTGCAACTGCTCGAGCACGATAGGACGAGGACCGACGTAGCCTACAGGTCCCCGATTGAGGCTGGCTACAATCGGAAGATTGTCGATCTTTTGATGAGCTTTGAAAAGGGCATACCCTTCTTCTTCCAAGGCATCTTTCTTCCCACTGCGTTCATCCTGACCATATTTAAGCTCATAGCTGGTTGGGACCTTGCCCAAGCCCAAGCGATAGGCCAAAAAGTCAAAATGAAGGGGTGTTTTTTCGTAGATCCGCGAATCGTAGCGTTTGACCATCTTGGTCAAGTCTTCGATGGCTGGGAAATGGTAAAACATGCCTTCTCGTTGCTTACGAGATAGCTGCTCCAAGTCCTTGGCCTTGTCCTTGAGATAAAGATGGTAGAGCTCCACGCGCTCTTTCTTGTCTTCTTTGTATTTCTTACGATTTTTGAAGAAGCCTTGGACAGAAAAGATCACACTGACCACAGACATGGATACCGTCGCAATGATATAGAGACCCCGCGGTTGGAAAATCGTGATCAAGAGGGTCACCCCAACCATGATGAGAGGGGGCATGATCAACTTCAAGAGTTCATCGGATGGTTTTTGAGGCTCCGCACCCGGAGGATTGATCAAGATCTTGTCTTCCGAACTCCGGTAGATGATCCGAGGAGACCGGTGGTACTCTGGATAGTCCTTATAAAAGTCATAGCGCGAATGCAAACGTGGCACCAGATAAGGACTCACTTCAACCGATCCTTCCACGCCAAATTCTTCCGGATAGAGCTTAAAGGTCACATCTCCAATCGCCAACTCATCCCCAAAAGCTAGTGGAACCGTCGCTTCACTGACGAGTTTGTGATTATGGTAGAGTTTTCCTGATAGGAGCTGACAAGCCCAGGTCTGGTCTTCTTTCACAAGAAGAAAGCGCACTGGATAATGCACGCGCACATCCGCACCCTGTTCATCTGCTACAAGGATTTCTTCCTTGTCGAGCAGTTCATAGGTATGGACTTCCCCTGTCGCTATGTAGCAGACTACATCCCCAAGGATTGTGCTGTTTTTAAGTACTCCTTTGTCTTCACCATTCTGATAGAAGACTTCTCCCTGACTCCATTGGAAATGAAGGGGATTTTCTTGAGAAGAAATGGTCAACTGAGCCGTTTCTTGGTTAGATACGGTTGCTGTCTTCCCCTCTTCCAATGTGAGCTCATAGCGAAAACCTTTTTTATAGAGTATGATACGTTTTTTCATAGACTACTCCTTGTGTTCGCCAGACTCACTTGAGCTTGCAGTTGTAGAAGACGAGGCTTCTGTAGAGGAGCTTTCTATAGATGCTGAAGTTCCTGAGTTGCTGGTGGAAGCTTTGGTTTCATCCGTTTCTGCTTCCAAGAGTTCTGAGCGAGCATCCCAGTATTTCTTGTATTCCCCTTCTAACTCAGAGAGTTTCTTCTCGCGCTGTTCACCAGAGAGTTTCTCGCTATCACGTGTCGCCTTGATTTCTTTGCGAAGAGCATAGATGATCAAGTCGGAATCGTCGATCCGCTTGGCTGTATCCAAGGCTTGGGTAAAGTCATGACGGCCGATATAGATCCAGTAGTGGAGATAGAGACTGTCTGACTTGAGCGTGACATTGTTCATAATGACCTTCTTTTGGTCCTCTGAGAAATTCAAGCCTTGCAAATAAGACGTCGCCAACGCATATTTCTGCGTCATTGGAAGACTGCTTGGAGCCACGCCTTCCAACTCATCGATCACACCAGTGTAGTCCATCTTGAGAAAGGCAGTATCCGCTTGGAGCAACTTTTCTTTAAAGGGTACTTGGAAAAAGACCAAATAGATCAAAGGCAAGAGCAAGAGAGCGACCACAGCTGAAAGCCAGACCGTTGCCAGCTTAAAGATGCGATGTTGACGACTTGATACCAAGGTCAAGGTCTTTTCTTCTTCTTCCTTGCGCTCTTGATAGGCTTTTTCTAAGAGCATCTTCATTTCTTCTAGGCTAGCAGCATCACGGATTTCCACCAAGAAATCTGGTAGATCTTCTAATTCAAGTGTCCCTTGATAGAGCTCCATGAAGTCCCAGTCACCAAAAAGAGTGACCGCATAGCACTTAGCCTGACGCAAGAATTCGACCGGATCCCACTTGCGTGGCACCATCATCCCTGGAACCCCGCGGTAGGCAATCTTGACTTGTGCATCCTTAGTGACAAACAAATTGACAGGATGCACCATAAAGGTCACTGGAAGCTCCAAGGCAGGCGCCAAATCCAAGACATTCATCGCCAAACGCAGACGGTCTGATACTGGTAATCCCTTGATTTCTTCAGCACTCAAGCCTAGCGCATCTGTCTGATAGGTCAGATGAATCTGGTCTTGATCGGCCGTCATACTTTGCTCTAAAAACAGGGGATGATGGAGATCCAAAATCCATAAATTGCGTAAATCCTGGCTATCCACTTCTGAACGCTTGAGGTCCAGTCGCCAGCTCGTTTCTTCTTTTTCAAAACGGAAGACTTGTTCTTCCAGTGTAAATTGTTCTTCTTTCACCTTACCACTCCTCAATCTCGATCAAATCACCACTCGTGATCGGATACTCTTGTACCACCTTGCCTTCATCCAGCAAGATGCCTTTATTTATCACGCGCAACTGATACTTGCTTCTAGGCTCCATGGCAGATCCAAAGATCTGATCTAATTCCCGAATCAAGCGTCGCACCTCCATCCGCGTTGGAATCCGGAGGTCATGGCTTGCCCCATTCATACGGAAGGTAACATTGATATGTTGGTCCATTTAGGCCTCTTTTCTGTAGATTCGATAGGAAATATAGCCAGCTATTCCAAAGAGAAGAGCACTCCAAGCCAGCATTTGCAAGGCTGGAATAAAATCCGACAAACTAGCAGAATTGTCCTCTATATTGGACTCGAATTTGGATAATTTTTGATTTTCTTGCTGGAACAGGTCCGCTTCAGGCCCTGTTTTTTTCTTTCCCTTTATAGCAGAAAACAACTGGCCGTCTGCATCGGTCAATTGTTTCTCTTGCTTGCGTTTTTCATCTGCTAGTTTTTTCTGATCCTTCTCATTGAAAAGAGACTCAGTGGCATCCAATTGGCCCCCAAGTGTCTTTTCCTCTTCTGTCTCCAGACGTGAGTTGTTGACCTGCAGACGATTATCAATAAAATCATCTGCAGAAGCAACAACGACTGGCAAGAGACTAAAGACAAAGAGAAGATACATCATTTTTTTCATAAGCTTGATTCAATTTCCTTTGTTTGAGTAAACTTCTTTGGAATGAAGATATTGGCAACCGCCAAAAGGCCGAAGAAGACCAACAATCCGAAGAAGACGCCGATACTGGCTGTTTGTCCATCAAAGTAACCCGCAAACTGTCCTTCTAAAATAGAAAGGAGGTTGACATTTTTCACAAGGGCTGGAAGGCCTGACAAGGTCGCGGTCGTTCCGATCGCGCTTGAAAGGTAGACATAGCTGATCAACATGAAGAAGGCTAGTCCCATTCCAAGGACACGGAAGTGTTTCAAGAGGAGGTATTGCAATTGTACCAAGACAAAACTTGCTAGAACCGCTAGGAATACCCACGAAGGAACATATTCACGACCAACAGAGAGTTGGATACTTGAAATCATTCCGATGATCAAACCAAGAATGAGGGAAAGTCCGACAAGGACACCCACCGATAAGACATCGGATTCTTGCAAACGATTCAGTTTAAAGCGGTTTTTGACCTTGCGGATGATGGGTTGAGTCGCAAAGAGATAAGCGGTAAAGAGGCTCAAGACTTCCAACATAAAGATCCAGATAAATGGACGGTAAACGTTGATGGTCGCTTTCACAGAAGAAGATTTCTCTGCAACTGGATTTGACAAGAAGTCAAGCAAGACTTCATTTGGCACGCCATTTTCATAGGCATTATTGAAGACTTTACGGAAGGCTTCAACGAAGTTTCCATTTTCAGACAATTCCTTATCGAATTCACCCATCAAGCTCTCTGCACTGCTAGACAATTTCTCTGTATTCCCTTGGGCTCTTTCCAATTCTTTGTTCAATTGGTTAAAGATTTCATTGGTAGAGTTGGCAGCGTCCACATTGCTACGAGAGGAACTCTTAACGCCTTCTGTCGAAGTCAACAAGGACGTGTATTCAGAACCAAGAGCTGACAAGTCTGCATCCGTCTTAGTTTGAGCTTCGGTAACGGTTGTTTGTGCAGTTGAGATCTCTTCTAAGCGTTTTTGAAGATCTGCATACTGTGCTAACTGATCATTGATATTTTGAGTTAGGTCTTTGTTGGTGTTTTCGATGGCTGTAAGGTTGGCCTGCAATTCTGGCCCCAAGACTTGCAACTGTTTGAGCGTGTCATCTAGCTTAGCTTTCACACTATTCGTTGCATCACCTTTTTCATCTGTTTCAATACTTGTTCGATAATCCTTGAGATTGCTTGCTACCGCGGATTTCACGACATCGACCAAGGCTTCCGTCAAATCCATATCTTCGATCGGATCATAGAGCGAATGACGATCTCCCTTTTCATCTTCTGGATAGTAGGCATCGATCAATGCTCCTGCGCGTTGATAATCCAAGGCGATTTCACTAGCTTTCGATGCATAGTTAGCAACCGCTGTTTTCAAGTCATCAGCTGATACCGTCACACTGGTTGAAGAAACTCCGTTCACAAGGACTTCAATATCAATCGTGCTTGGCATAGCTCCTCCATCTTCAGCTAGGTGAATTTGGATTTGTTTCCCATCTTGAAGTTCTACTTCCTGCTCACCGCCACCTGCATAAGTCTGCCCATTATAGGTCCAAGAATCAACCTTAACTCCTGTAGGTGCTTGGATGCTGACCTTCTGTTTTCCAGATTTAGCATTAAGGACATCGGCAACTGCAGTTGATTTGGCATCTACTTCTGCAGCCAAAGTCTTTAATTCATCGGCATTTCCAGTTGCTTTCGCCATCGTACCAGCAAAAGTACTATCAAAATGAATTGCTGTATTAAGGTTACCATATTTATTGAGATTAAGACTATTTGGATCGAGAGACGGTAATTTTTCAATCGCTTTACGAATTTCAGTATCTGCTTTATCACGCGCATCACTTAGCGTCTTGATACTTGTCTTTCCAAGTAGCGTACGAAGGGTCACCTTGTCTCCTTCTTTGAGACCATAATAATCTAAGATCTTGTCTTTCACAGAAGCATCGATGTTCTTTTCATGTTCATCTAATTTGTCACGTTCTGCTTTGATCCCTTTTTCGAGCTCCGCGATACGATCATTCACATCCTTGGTCAAGCCCGCATAAGTCTTGGTAGCTGACGGATCAGCTTCTCCTTCAGCTGGCTGGCTCAATTGCTTAGTAATCGCTTCTTGGTTTTGTTGCAATCTCTTGTACAAGTCCTGGGTCTTTTCGCTGACCACAGATTGATTCATCGCCATCAATTGGCTCATGAATTCTTCATGACTGATCTTATCTGCTGAGCGTTGCTTGATCAGCAAGTCAAAGTTTTGACCATACTGATCCTGTGATTGAGACAATTGGTCAAAGGCCTGTGTATAAGACTCAAGAAGTGTCTTCAGGGCATTGTTGGACTCTACAGATGACGTAGACAAGCTATAGAGACCAGGGAAGATATTCTTCGAATCCAAGGCTGACTCCAATAGATTGCTTCGATAAG
>CAUTRO010000075.1:0-6275 GCA_963540685.1 uncultured Streptococcus sp. | reverse complement strand
GCGATTTCCATCGACATAGATGTCTTGAGCATTGAAGCTTCCTGCGATACGAGCAGAGTTGGCTGTAAGGGCGAGGACATCACCGTTGCTCATGATGAAGATATTGTCTTTTTCGACCCCGCAATCACGAGCCAGTCCGGCGTGAATCTTCTGCATCCGGTATTCACCATGGACAGGCATGAAGTATTTTGGTTTGATCAAGCGGAGCATGAGTTTTTGTTCTTGTTGCCCCCCGTGTCCAGATGTATGGATGTTGTTGATCTTCCCGTGAATGACATCTACACCCGCTTCAGAAATCGTATTGATCAATTTGTTAACGCTGGTTGTATTTCCAGGAATCGGACTAGATGAGAAGATAACGGTATCTCCTGGTTGGAGTTGCACTTGGCGGTGAGTTCCGTTAGCGATTCGAGAGAGGGCTGCCATGGGCTCTCCTTGGCTTCCTGTACACATGATCAAGATCTCATTAGCCGCATAGTCTTTGATCTCATTTGGCTCGATAATGGTTCCAGCAGGGACCTTGATGTAGCCAAGCTCGATTCCGTTGACAATGGCTTTTTCCATGGAGCGTCCAAAGACCACGATCTTACGCCCTGTCTTGACAGCAGCCTCCGCTGCTTGTTGGAGACGGAAGATATTCGAAGCAAAGGAAGCGAAGATGATGCGTCCATGGATGCCTTCGATGATCTTCAGGATGGATTGGCCAACCACTTTTTCAGAGTTGGTAAAGGTTGGGATTTCCGCGTTGGTTGAGTCTGAGAGCAGACAGAGAACGCCTTCTTCACCAAGGGCCGCCATACGATGGAGGTCGGCTGGTTCCCCAACAGGTGTAAAGTCAAATTTGAAGTCTCCGGTACAGACAATCTTTCCTTGTGGGGTGTGGATCACAATTCCCAAAGGTTCTGGAATAGAGTGGGTCGTACGGAAGAAGGTTGCTTTAAGATTTTTAAATTGAAGCTCAGTGTTTTGGTTGATTTCGTAGAGTTTGGCATCACGAAGAAGGCCATGCTCTTCTAATTTTCCACGGATCAAGGCAAGCGCTAAAGGTCCAGCATAGATAGGGACATTGGCTTGTTTCAAAAGGAAAGGAATCCCACCGATGTGGTCTTCGTGTCCGTGGGTAATGAGGACCGCTTTGACACGATCAATATTATCAACGATATAAGAGTAATCAGGGATCACATAGTCGATCCCAAGGAGGTCATCTTCTGGAAATTTGATCCCGGCGTCGACAATGATAATTTCATCTTGGTATTCGATCCCGTAGGTATTTTTCCCGATTTCTCCCAGTCCACCAATGGCAAATACACCAACTTCTTCAGGTTTTAAGGTATAAGCCATGGATTAGTACTCCGTTAGTTCAAAGGCACCTGACTCTTTCTCGTAAGCAAGGTGTTGCTCAGAAAGTGGTGTGATAAATTCAATGTTGAAATCGGTGTTTGCTTCGACCAATTGACGGGCTTGGATGCGTCCTTCGCGTTCGTTTGGTGCATCAATATCGAGATAAAGTGCATGTGTTGTTTCGCGGCGAGGGTTTCGTTCTTTTGTTTTCTGATAAAAAACTTTGTAAATCATGAAGTAATTTTCCTTTCATTATTTCGGTCTATTTTGTTGGTTGCCAAGGAGTGCAATCACTAGAGTTTCCTACTCGCAACTAGCAGACCTGATTCGATACAATTAATTATCATTATATCATAAATTCGCCTGTAAGTAAAAGGGAGACTAGAAAAGACAGAGAGACAAAGTCCTATAATAGGCAGGCTTTTGAGGGGATTTGTATAAGAAAATCCTGTGCTCTAAGGGAGAGTTTCGCTGGGATTTGAAGGGGATTTGTAGTATAATATAATCCAGTTCAAGAGGAGTAGGAAATGAAATTATTAGCATTTGATACCTCGAGTAAGGCTCTTTCTGTAGCGATTTTAGAAGATGAGACTCTACTTGCAGAAACAACACTCACTATTAAAAAAAATCATAGTATTACCCTGATGCCGGTCATTGATTTTTTAATGCAACAAATTGATCTAAAGCCCAAGGATTTGGACAGGATCGTGGTGGCAGAAGGTCCTGGGAGTTACACCGGGCTACGCATTGCGGTTGCGACCGCAAAGACGCTGGCTCACACCTTAAAGATTGACTTGGTTGGGGTCTCAAGCCTCTTAGCCCTCGTGCCAGATGATCTAGAAGGTTTGGTAATACCTCTTATGGATGCCCGTCGGAACAATGTTTATGCAGGCTTCTACCAAGGAGATCAGCTGGTCGCGCCAGAAGGGCATTTTCCGTTTGAAGAGGTCTTAGAGCGTGCAGCGACAAGTGACAAGATCAGCTTTGTCGGAGAGGTCACGGCCTTTGAGGAGCAGATCAAATCTTGTCTGCCAAAGGCTACTTGCTATGAAACCCTGCCAGATGCAGTGAAAATCGGACGTCTCGGTCTTAAACAAGCGCCATCTAGCCTCCATGATTTTGTCCCAAATTATCTGAAACGGGTCGAAGCGGAGGAAAATTGGCTCAAAGACCACACGGAAACAACGACCTCCTACATCAAGCGTCTATGATCAAAGTAGAAATCAAAAAGGGGCGAATTCAGGATGCAGCCGCTATTCTCTCTGTGATGGAAGATGTCTATAAAGCTAGTCCTTGGAAGTTGGAGCAGATCCAAGCCGATTTAGAGCAGGAATCGATCTCCTATTTCCTAGCCCTGGATGAGGGACAAGTCCTTGGGTTTGTCGCCATTCAAGAGACTCTCTATGAAGCAGAGGTTTTGCAGATTGCGGTCAAGCGCGCTTTTCAGGGCCGAGGCCTAGCTCAGCAGTTACTCGCGCAGCTGCCGGACCAAAAAGAGATTTTCTTAGAAGTGCGCGTGTCCAATCAACCGGCCCAAAGCCTATACAAAAAAATGTACTTCCAAGAAATTGCACGGAGGAAAAATTACTATCACGATCCGATAGAGGATGCCGTGATCATGAAGAGGAACCCGAATGAAAGATAGATATATTTTGGCTTTTGAGACATCGTGTGATGAGACCAGCGTGGCTGTCTTGAAAAATGACGACCAACTCTTATCCAATGTCATTGCCAGTCAAATCGAAAGTCACAAGCGTTTTGGTGGGGTAGTGCCGGAGGTGGCCTCCCGTCACCATGTGGAAGTCATCACGGCTTGTATTGAAGAAGCCCTAGAAGAAGCAGGGATCACAGAAGACGAGGTCACCGCTGTAGCCGTTACTTACGGTCCAGGCCTGGTTGGGGCTCTTTTAGTCGGCCTAGCAGCAGCCAAGGCCTTTGCTTGGGCGCATGGACTCCCTTTGATTCCAGTCAACCATATGGCAGGACACTTGATGGCCGCTCAAAGCGTCGAGCCTTTAGAATTTCCTCTCTTAGCCTTGCTGGTGAGTGGAGGACATACAGAGCTGGTCTATGTCAGTGAAGCGGGTGATTATAAGATCGTCGGAGAGACCCGTGATGACGCTGTAGGAGAGGCTTATGATAAGGTCGGGCGCGTCATGGGCTTGACCTATCCAGCAGGTCGTGAGATTGACGAGTTAGCACATAAGGGACAGGATATCTATGATTTCCCACGGGCCATGATCAAGGAAGACAATCTGGAATTCTCTTTTTCAGGGCTCAAATCAGCCTTTATTAATCTGCACCATAATGCCCAGCAAAAAGGAGAAAGCCTCTCAAATGCAGACCTGTCAGCGAGCTTTCAGGCCGCCGTCTTAGACATTCTCATGGCCAAGACCAAGAAGGCTTTGGAAAACTATCCGGTCAAGACTCTAGTTGTCGCTGGTGGGGTCGCAGCCAACCAAGGTCTCCGTGAACGTTTGGCTTCTGAAATCACCGATGTCAAGGTCATCATCCCTCCTCTACGCCTCTGTGGGGACAATGCAGGGATGATTGCCTATGCCAGTGTCAGTGAATGGAACAAGGAAAATTTCGCAGGCTGGGATCTCAATGCCAAACCAAGCCTGGCCTTTGAAGGAATCGAATAAGTGTACCCTAGCCATTTGGATGAAGGCATCCAGATGGCTTTTTTGTTAGAATCTCAACAACTAGTAAGGGATTTGTGATTGGCAAGAAAATTCGGTATGATAGAGGGAATGAAACTGAGGTGAAAGAGAGGGATTATAAAGCTTTCTCTCTCAGGGGTCCTTTTTCAAGCTTTTTTCCTGTGTTATAATAGAGGTCAATGATTTAGAAAGGAGTGAGAGTGTGGAAAAAGATTTTTGGCAGGGGGTGAAGGATGCGCTGCCGACAGCTTTGGGCTATATCAGTATTGGCCTGGCTTGCGGTGTGGTGGCATCTCCCTATCTTTCTCCTTTGGAGATGGCCTTGATGAGTGTATTGGTCTATGCAGGTGCAGCCCAGTTTGCCATGATCTCTCTGATTGCAGCTCATTCTTCGATCCTCAATATGGCCCTGACGGTCTTTTTGATCAATCTCCGCAATATGTTGATGAGCCTGCATACGTCGTCTGACTTTAAGGATGCCAGCCTCGCTCATACCATTGGGATTGGAAGCCTCCTGACCGATGAGAGTTATGGGGTTTACTTGAGTGAGAAGTTAAAGACGGATACCATCACAGTTCCTTGGATGCATGGGAACAATCTAGTAGGGTATGTGGCCTGGATCAGTGCCACTGTCCTTGGAACAGCTCTAGGATCTCTTCTACCAGATCCAAAAGCCTTTGGGCTTGATTTTGCTTTAGTGGCTATGTTTATTGGGATTTTCGCAGCTCAGTTTCAAGGAATGCAACTGACAGAAAAGACCAAGACCATGCTCTTGGTGCTCTTAGCAGTCACAGTGAGTTTCTTTCTCTTCCTCTTTTTTGTTTCGCAACCGCTAGCTGTTCTAGCTGCGACCTTGATTGGCTGTTTTGTGGGGGTGGTCTGTGATGCGCGTCAATAGTTTGATCTTCATGGCCATTCTGGCTTCAGCCCTGGTTACCTGGATTCCTCGGATCTTGCCCTTTCTCTTAGTCAAATGCAAGGGACTGCCGGATCCTGTGACCCGCTTTCTCAAATACCTGCCCATTTCTATTATTTTTGCCTTGGTTTTATCGAGCTTAGTAGATGGAAAAATAGGAGGTCTCCCGCAGTTTCATTGGTTGGACCTCGGGGTGACCCTTCCTAGTCTCTTTGTAGCCTTTCGTTACAAAAACCTGATGGGAACTGTCCTATTTGGTATTGTCTTGATCGCCCTCTTACGAATGGTATTTTAAATAAAAAATGTTACAGAAAAATGACAATTATTACAAAAAAACTTGATTTTTGTAATAATTGGAGTATAATGGGAGTCAGAAAGAAAAAAGGTGATCTTATGAAAAAATCAATCTTCCGTTGGAGTGCCGCTGTTCTGGTGGTTGCTTCACTTGGTCTAGCTCTCGGTGGTTGTGGTGCAAAGGATAAAAAAACAGCTTCCTCATCCGAAAAAGCATCTACCAGCAAGGTAGAGAAAAAAGCCAAAAGTACTAGCAAAAAGAGTGTAACATCTTCTGCTCAGGCAAAAGATACTGCTAGCTCTTCGACTCAAGCAAGTAGCGAGACAGCTACAAAAGACTCTAATAAGACCGAGAATGCGTCTGCTACGACGCAAGCTACTGTCCCTGCAGAACTGGTGGGAACTTGGGTAGGATCTAGTCCACAAGCAGATGCGATTAAAATGACAGTGGATGCCAATGGTAATGTGACAACAGTGGTTAGCTTCAAAAATGATAGCGAACCAACTCGGACAGCGACCTATACAGCAAAAGCTGTCCAAGCGACTGGAAATATCTACTATTGGAATGTTGAAGGATTTGATGGTGCTGATGCCTTGCTCCCTGGGATTACAGGCTTAGGTGGAGCAAACTTCCGATTTGAACCTGGTTTTATCTTGGAAGAAGGACACTATACACCGATTGTGTTCACAACGGATCTCAATACAGAATTTGACTACACCAAATACAACGATTTCCGCTTTTCATTAACCAAAGAACAATAAAAAAAGACGAACTCGATAGGACATCGAGTTCGTTTTTTAGTCGTTAGATTATCCAAGATAGATAACTTTGAACAATAGTACAGCTAAGATAGCAGCAAGAATTGGGGCTACAACCGGTACCCAAGCATACCACCATTTAGAATCACCCTTGTGCTCTCCTAAGACAGACTTTGGAAGGAAGGCGTGAACCAAACGAGGACCAAAGTCACGTGCAGGGTTCAAACCAGGTCCAGTAGGACCACCGAGTGATGTGACAAGAGCCATAACAAGGAAACCAAGGGCCAAGTGAGAAATTTCTA
>CAUTRO010000074.1:0-6310 GCA_963540685.1 uncultured Streptococcus sp. | reverse complement strand
GACAAACCAAAAGGAGATAAGCCTTCTGGAAGTCAACCAAAAGAAGATAAGAAACATACCCTTCCTTCTACAGGTGAAACAGTAAGCGAAGGACTAGTAGTTGCAGGACTTGCTTTGGCAGTAGCTGGAAGCATGCTCGTTGCTAAAAAACGCCACGAATAATTTTTAAAACAGGTTTTCATCTAGCATTGCTAGATGGACCTGTTTTTTCATGAACAATTAACTTGTTTTCTGACCTTATTTCCAGTCTTTTTTCGTCTTTTCTCAGACGCAAAAAAAGAGATTGACTCAAGGCCAACCTCTAACTTCATTATAACTCCTGCAACAAATAGCGAAACAGTTCTAAATTTCCTTTTTCTTCATTGACCAAGTATTCTGGATGCCACTGCAAGCCCATAATCCGATGGCCATCGACTGCTTCGATAGCTTCGATGGTATGATCACGTGGATCAAAAGCGGTCGCGCGGAAATTCGGCGCAAGATCCTTAATACTTTGACGATGAACAGAATTGATCCGACTAGCCTGACCAAAGAGTTGCTCTACGACACTGCCTTTTTGAGTCTCAATTGAATGAGAAGTCCCAAATGGGAGACCTTGCCAGTGCCCCTCAATTTCTTGGTTGAGTGTTCCGCCAAATGCGACATTGATCAACTGCACCCCGCGGCAAATTCCTAGAACCGGTTTGTTTTGGCGTACCGCTTCCTTCAGTAGAGCAAGCTCAAATTGATCGCGTTCGATGTTGTAATCGTCGCTCTCGATGGTTTTTTCTTCACCATAAAGACTCGGGTCCACATTTTGGCCCCCACTTAAAATCAATTTATCAATGGTTTCAACATAGTCCTTGACCAAGGAAGCATCTCCCAACGGAATGACCATTGGAAGTCCGCCTGCTTGACGAATTCCTTCTGCAAACTGACTCGAAACGGAGGAATGAAGATTCTTCCCTTCCGGATCAACCGGACAGAGATTAGCGGATACTCCTACTATGGTTCTGCACATATTCATTCCTCCTTTATTATTTCATACATTCATCTTATCACCAATTAGTGATCGTGTCTAATATGTATTTTTAAAAACCATGATAGATTTTGTTTATCACCTCACATTCTTCACAAAACAATTGATAGTTATACAAGTTTTTTTACCTATATTATGTTAAAATAGAGAGAAGAATAGAATCATCCTTCAAGGCCCTCTTGGAGCGGTTTTGAAGATGCAAAGCTTAGAATTTCTAGACTTGCTTGAAAATAGACATAGAAATGGAAGATACTATGGAAAAACAAACCGTTGCAGTATTGGGTCCTGGTTCATGGGGAACAGCCCTTTCACAAGTCCTCAATGATAACGGCCATGAAGTCCGTCTCTGGGGAAATATCCAAGAACAAATCGATGAAATCAACACGGATCATACCAATCATCGCTATTTTAAAGATATCGTTATTAGTGATCAGATTACAGCTACGACCGATCTGAAAGCAGCCTTGGACGGTGTAGATGCCATCCTCTTTGTGGTCCCAACCAAGGTCACCCGCTTGGTAGCTAAACAAGTCGCTGAGACACTAGATCACCCTGTAACGGTTATGCACGCATCTAAAGGGCTAGAGCCTGGTACACATGATCGTATTTCCCAGATCCTTGAGGAAGAAATCCCTGCTTCTCTTCGCAGTGAGGTTGTGGTCGTCTCAGGCCCGAGCCATGCGGAAGAAACCATCGTCCGTGATATCACTCTCATCACAGCCGCTTCAAAAGATCTAGTAGTTGCACGCTATGTTCAAGAACTCTTTAGCAACCACTACTTCCGCCTTTATACCAATACAGATGTCATCGGGGTGGAAACTGCTGGAGCCTTGAAGAATATCATCGCGGTCGGAGCTGGAGCCCTGCACGGTCTTGGTTATGGTGACAATGCCAAAGCAGCCATCATCACGCGCGGTCTGGCTGAGATCACCCGCCTTGGCGTTAAGCTTGGGGCCCGTCCTTTGACCTACAGTGGTTTGTCTGGTGTCGGAGACTTGATCGTTACCGGAACGTCTGTCCATTCCCGCAACTGGCGTGCTGGAGATGCGCTGGGACGTGGTGAAAAATTAGAAGACATTGAAGCCAATATGTGCATGATCATTGAAGGGATTTCTACAACCAAAGTCGCCCATGAACTCGCACAAGAGTTGGACGTCTATATGCCGATCACGCAGGCCATTTACCAAGTCATCTACGAAGGGCGAGATATCCGCGAGGCCATCCACAACATGATGAGCAATGAATTTAAAGAAGAAAATGAGTGGAAATAAGTCCACCCCCTCTTATCAATTATACCTTTTAGAAAGGAATCTATATGACTAAAGTTAGAAAAGCAGTCATTCCTGCAGCTGGCTTGGGGACCCGCTTTCTCCCAGCTACCAAAGCTTTGGCAAAGGAAATGTTGCCAATCGTTGACAAACCTACGATCCAATTTATCGTAGAGGAAGCTCTCAAATCAGGTATCGAGGATATTCTGGTCGTAACAGGGAAATCAAAACGTTCGATCGAAGACCACTTCGACTCAAACTTCGAACTTGAGTACAACCTCAAGGAAAAAGGGAAAAATGACCTGTTGAAACTGGTCGATGAAACTACCGGGATGCGCCTCCACTTCATTCGTCAAAAACATCCGCGCGGTCTTGGAGATGCTGTCCTTCAGGCTAAGGCCTTCGTTGGAAATGAGCCTTTCGTCGTGATGCTGGGAGATGACCTCATGGATATCACAGATGATACAGCTACTACGCTCACCAAGCAATTGATGAATGACTACGACGAGACACATGCTTCAACCATTGCTGTCATGAAAGTTCCTCATGAAGAAGTTTCTGCCTACGGAGTCATTGCTCCTCAAGGGGAAGGCATCAACGGACTCTATAGCGTTGAAACCTTTGTCGAAAAACCGGCACCTGAAGAAGCACCGAGTGACCTTGCCATTATCGGCCGCTACTTACTGACTCCAGAAATCTTCCAGATTTTGGAAAACCAAAAACCAGGCGCTGGAAATGAAATCCAATTAACTGATGCCATCGATACCTTGAACAAGACCCAACGAGTCTTTGCCCGTGAATTTAAAGGCAGACGCTACGATGTGGGGGACAAGTTTGGTTTCATGAAAACATCTATTGATTATGCCTTGAAACACCCACAGGTTAAAGATGATCTCAAACAATACATCATTGATCTTGGAAAACAATTAGAAGAAACAGGAAAAGGTACCGAGGAGTAAAAATGCTTCCCCTCGAATTTTCGACTATGAAGTAAAGAGACCGGACTATACATCCGGCCTCTTCTTATTTCTTAAAAAGTTGCTTTTTAGGATTTAGTATGCTTGCGTTTTTCCACATAGAAGGCAATTCCAAGTGTACTAATCAAGACACTGCCGATAATTCCAACCATAGAAATAGTCTGTCCAGTAGATGGCAATTTCTTGCTGTCTGTTTTTCCTTCTACCTTAGCTGCTGTTTTGTAGACAACTCCATAAGATGAGAAGTGATTGGTTGTGAAGGTAACCTTGCTCTTGTCTTCATTCAAGCTGAACTGGTAGGTCTCAACCTTGCCATCTTCTCCAATGCCTACAACAGATTCTACTTCTTTAGTAGGATCAACCGGCATGGTCACCACAGTTGGGCTGAATTGATGAACGGCTCCATTTTGATTTGACAACTGAATGTCATAAATCTTATAATCTTTACCTTTAAGAGCTTGGACATCCTTCAAAACAGACACTGCCAAATTAAAGCCACCTTGGGCAAAGTCTGGATTTTGTAAGGTGATTCCAGTAACAGGATCTACTAAAATGTAGGTATTGGTCGGAAGAACTGGACGATTGGTTGTTGTTGGAGGAGAGACAATCGTAGTTGATGTGTTTACATCCTTGCTTGGTTCAGTACTTGGTTGAGTTGGCTTGGTTTCGGCCTTGCTTGGTTCAGTAGTTTTAGTTGTCGTGGTTTCATCTTTGCTTGGCTCAGTAGTTGTAGTTGTTGTCGTGGTCTCATCCTTACTTGGCTCAGTACTTGGTTCAGTTGGTTTGGTCTCATCCTTGCTTGGCTCAGTACTTGGAGTTGTTGTCGTGGTTGCGTCCGTGCTTGGCCCGGTACTTGGAGCTGTTGTCGTGGTTGCATCCGTGCTTGGTTCGGTACTTGGAGCTGTTGTCGTGGTTGCGTCCGTGCTTGGTTCGGTACTTGGAGCTGTTGTCGTGGTTGCGTCCGTGCTTGGCTCAGTACTTGGTTCACTTGGCTTGCTTTCGTCCGTTGGTTCCTTGTAATCATCTGGAAGAGATGCCCAATACGGATCATCTGTTCTACCCGCTTCTTTCAAGGTCGCTGAAATCTCAGCCTCATATTGTTTAAATTGTTTGAAAAGACGTTCAGAACGCGCTATTGCTTCGGCAGTCACTTGATCCTCTGCCCCTTTTGCAGCTGCTTCATCAGCTTTCAAGGCAGCATATTTTGCATCACTCACTTTTTGTTCAATGATGAGCTGTTCTTCTAGTGCTTTCCAGTGATTTTGGATAGATTTTCCAAAGAGATCTTGATTATTGATGGCCATTTGGTCGATGTGCCAAACTGTCCAATACCATGAATTCGGATCATAAGTAGCTGTTTGAGGCTTAAAGGCTTCATAAGTATCTTTCACATTTCCATAGAATGGAACATAAGGGGTATTCCGTGAAGGCCCCATGCCGAGCCATACAGTACCACCAAATGATTTTGGAAGGTTTGGATTGATTTGATAGACATGGGCATCGATAACATTTTCGTTTCCTAAAGCATATTTGTATTGGTCTTTACGAACAGTATCGTTGCTACCATCATCCCCTTGTTTCTTAACACCAATTTGATCATCTGGTACAAAACGTCCATTCAAGTGTTCAAAACGGTTCCGTTGCAATGCAAAAGCATCTTCTAAGGTGTATTTTCTATTTGGGTCGGTTGGTGAACGGAAGAGCTCATACTCATCATCCTCATAAGTGACTTTAGAATCTGGATCTAGTAAGGTGATTCCAGCATAGGTCCGTGAGCGGTCTCCTTCAGCATATTTCTCTGGTCCATAAGATTTCGCAATATGGAAGTTGCCATCTTTATCAGTCTTGTAGTTGCCTGATTCCTTGGCTACTTTTTCTACATCTTTAGAGGCAATGACATTTTCAGTGTCATTCAAATCAACATGACCTAAGTAGTAGGTGTTTGCAAAGACTGCATATTTATCTTCTGGCACCTTCACCGCTACATATTGGTGACCAGAAAGAATTTCCATATACCAAGTTTCATTTTGGTCTGCAAAGACTACCACATTTCCTTCAGCTGAACCTTTTTCTTCGATGACTTTAGCCAGTAATTCAACTCCTTCGCGGGCAGTTTTAACACGTGGCAAAATCACATCTAGCATAGCTGCTTCTGGGAGACCATTCTCTTTCAAAGGATCCGTTGTCAAGACTTTCTTATTTGGGATAGCTGTTACTGTCGCAGTCATGGATACACCGGCTTCATTAAAACCGTGTTCCCCGAAAGCACCATTACTACCATCTCCACGAGCAGAGTCATAGGTCGCTGTGTATTTCATTTCGCTGGCAGCATGAGGATAGGTAAATCCATTAGATTCGTCTTCCAGTTGGTCCCCTTCCTTATAATTCTTGGCATCAACAACAACATAGTTTTTGTTGTGTTTTCCGCCGTTTGGATAATAAGGATAGTCCTCAGTCCGACCAAACAGGGTGGTCCCATCCTTGGTCAACTGGCGGCCAATGATAAATCCACAGCAGGCCTGAACAGCTTGAATTGGTAGGAGTAAGAATGTCATCGCTACCAAAGCTAGTTTAAACAACCATTTCTTCATCGCAAATCTCCTTTATGTTTGAATGTTCCCTTATAGAAAAAGGCAGCATCCCCGATTTTTTATACCTTAAGTCTATCTTATTTCTACCTCTTTTGCAAACGCTTTCTAAACGAGTGTTTATACTCTTTTATTCATAACCTCCTAGGTTATCATCCTACCAAGACGGGCTTCATTTGCTCATCCTGATTATATTATAATAAATAGTTACAATTGTTGGAAATTTTGTCAATTATCTGTTAGTTTACGATTTCACTACATTTTTTAGGAATCTAAATTGTCAAATTAAGCTAGACTTTTTCAAACAACTCAGAAAAACTTGGTATGGTGTTTGATAATTCAAAGATTTCCTAGGAATTCTATTTCTTTTATCAGCTATAGCTGATAAATAATTTTGAGAAATGTTCGTAAAATCCATTTGTTTCGGTAGTCCATTTCGTCTTAATAAGCCATTAGAAT
>CAUTRO010000073.1:0-6345 GCA_963540685.1 uncultured Streptococcus sp. | reverse complement strand
AGCGTATAGCTTCGTGGGTTCTTGGTATTCCCATCAAAGTAGTTCTTACGATGGTCAGATGGCGTTCCTTCCCAAATTGGATGTTGATGTTCAGTATCATTTGCTGCGTAAACACTTGCACGAAGATTTCCAATGTTTCGAAGCGCGACCGTTTTGTATTCGACGAAATCTTTATTTCCATCTCCATTTGGTGAAATAGCAATGCGAACATTTCCATTTTCATCTAGTTGAAGGGTGTGAGTTCCTTCTGCATTTTCATCAATACCAAGGACTGTAATCCGACGACCATCTCGTTTTCCTTGAGTGAGAAGGAAGTCATTTTGCTGAGTGACGAGCGCAGAAACATTGGCACTAGAAGAGATATTCAAATCTTTTGGAATATGGTAGTAGAATCCATCTTTTCCTTCGCGAACCAAATCATAGACGGGCTTTTCAACAGCGGGAAGATTTTGGAATTCTCCCTTGAAGCCCATAAATGGCAAGCTGACCACATCTCCATCATCTGCTGGATCCACAAAGCGAACAAATCCTTCAAGGAAATAGCCGTTTGGCATTTCTTTGCTCAATTCTTCTGTGAATTTACTTGTGTCGACTTTCACCGTAACGGTTTCAGAACTATGTGCTTTCACAGTCACTTCTGGCCAAGCAGTTTCTGTTAATTTACGTGGGCGAAGAGTAAATTTACCATCTTTCACTTCATCTGTGTCTGTATTGACCAGCATCTTCAATGTACGATCAGTATCTGAAATATTGTGAACCGTAACATCAAATGTAAAGCTATCTCCAACATTTCCAAGGGTAACACTTGGATAATTGTTTTCACCAGTGACATACAAGTCTGTTGAAACAGCAGCTGCCGTATCGACCACCCCTGCTCCTTGTTGACGAGGAGAAGTATAAGCACCTGTTTCTTTGTTAACGTGTGGTTTCGCCGTAGACATGATCAAGGCTTTCACTGTTTCAGAAACTTGTTCTGGAGTTAATTCTGGGTGATGCTTCACAAGGTATTCTTTGACCAAGGCAGCAACCCCTGCCACGTGAGGAGAGGCCATACTTGTGCCACTCATATCTCCGTAGGTGTTGTCATTCAATGAAGAGAAGATATTGCCCCCAGGTGCTGTTACATCTGGTTTTAACTGGCCATCCGTTGTAACTCCCCAGCTTGAGAAATCTGACAATTGATCCGCCTCTGGAGATGGGCGATTGACCATGGTATTGTTGAAGACAATTTTGTAGGATCCTGCTTTAAGAGCTTCCCCATAACGTTTTGAAATGAAGACCGATGGGATTTTTTTAGCATCACCATCGATGGCCATACCAAGATTAGAACCATCCACATTATTGTAGACCAAAGCTCCGGCTGCACCATGATGGAATGCATTGGCAATCTTTTCTGAGAATGGAATTTCCCCACGTTGGATAAGCGCCAATTTACCAGTAAGGTCTAGATCTTTGAAATCATCTTCTTTCCCAAGTCCAACAGATACATATTCATACTCTTTGCCTTTTTCAAAGTCAGCATCTGCCGCAGATTTACTGTAATCAAACTTCCCATTATCTGCTTCTGCATGACCTTCCAAACCTTTAACTTCAAAAACTTCTGTTGTAATGATTTTGTTATTGATGGAAGCAACAGAGATAGAGTCCTCTACTGTTGAAGGATTCCCGACCAAGCCATAGTCAGGATTTTCAGCTGCTGGTTTTGAATAACCGTTCCCAAAAGTATTGCTATTTCCGGCAGAGATTAAGACAGAAACACCTTTGGCACGCGCCCGTTTGATGGCATCCACAATATCTGAATCCGCATTGACCATAGAACCCGTAGAGGATCCAAGACTCATATTGATGGTATCTGCACCGAGAGCCACCGCATCATCAATTGCTTTTACATAAAGTGCAGACCCAGTTGTTTTTTGCCGATCGGAGAAGACACGCATGAACATGACTTGCGCTTCTGGTGCTACACCATAGATTTTTTCACCGTTTCCAGCTTCTTTTTCAGGATTCCCCGTTGCAATCCCGGTCACGTGCATCCCGTGAGAATCTCTTTCAGCTTCTTTTATATTGTCAGTACCATCAAAGTAATCATAGGCATAGACGACTTTGTCGTTGTACCATTTCCCATAATCAATTCCTGCTGCTTTCTTAGCAGCTTCTATTTCTTCTTGATTTTTGAACTTAGCTTTTGAAGGATCGGTAATACGAAGAATCTCATGGTTGACATCCAAGCCAGAGTCGATGACGGCTACAACCATTCCTTCACCTTTATAGCCTTGCTTCCAGGTTTGTGGAACAGTAATAATCTCGTTGCTTTCAATGCTTTGAGGTTTTTCAGCTCCATCATGTTTCTCACTTGTTTCCGAACTTGTCGGAGTAACCACTGCTATAGCTTTTTCTACCGGTTTTACTGTTTCTTCTGTCTTTGTTTGTGGAGCAGCTGTTCCCTCTTTAGGAACCTCTGTTTTTTCAAGAACAGTAGCTTCTTTGCTAACAGCTTCTTTTTCCGAATCAGCAGTTTCTTTAGAAATCGTTGCTTTTTCACTAGTAACTGTATTCGTAGTTTCTGCAACTTGTGCCTCTTGTTTTTCAGCTGGTGCCTGTCGAGCAGATGTTACAAGTTGTGTTTCAGCACTCGTTTGCCCCACTGCTTGTTCTTCTGCACTTGCTTGTGCAGTTCCAAATACCAAAACAGCCCCTAATAAAACTGAGGCTACACCAAATTTGTATTTTCTTAATGAAAAACGCTCTTGTTTATTCATAGAAACTCCCCTTTTATTTTAATAGTAACTATTATAGCGCAAAATTGTCTGAAAATTCGTTCAAACCTGAATTGTAACACAAATGTAACATTAGCGAACATTACTAGTTATTAATTTATTTTCGTTCGCTATAAATAGGTTGTGCATGGGAATTTATTATAGAACGTCTGTTTTTGTTGGTATTTTAAAACTATTTAATGGTTGAAAGGATTTAAAAACCGAGAACAAAGGTGTCCTCGGTTTTTATAAATAAAACGTTTCTCTTAAAAATCTTTGCTATCTGGATCTGGTGCACCTGCTTCTACTGGAAGATTTCGAAGGTGCTCCAGATCTTCTTCGGTCAACTCAAAACCAAAACAGTCTAGATTGCTCGCAATTCGCTCTGGGGTAACTGATTTTGGTAACGGGAGAAAACCTTCTTGTAAACTCCATGCTAAGGCCAATTGAGCGACGGTCTTACCATATTTAGCAGCCATTTTTTTTACTTGTTCATTTTGGAACAATTCTCCTTGGCCAAAAGGTCCCCAAGCTTCTAGTAAAATGCCGTGCTTACGACTCGCAGCAATGGCTTCCGTTTGATAGACTCCAGGTGCTAGACGAATTTGGTTCACTGCTGGGATAACCCGTGCAGTTTCAAGGAGTGCTTCCAAATGATGAGGCAGAAAATTGCTAACACCAATAGTCCGAACCTTGCCAGCAGTTAACATATCTTCCATAGCTCGCCAAACCTCGGCGTTCCGTGCTTTCCAAGCATCATTTTCTCGAAGGGGTTTTGGATTCGGCCAGTGAATCAAATAGAGGTCTACATAATCCAAGCCGAGTTTCTCAAGAGATTCTCCCAAAGCAGCTTGGGCGTCGTCATAGGTGTGATGACTATTCCAAAGTTTGGTGGTAATAAACAAGTCTTCGCGCGCAAGCCCACTGTCTTTAATGGCACGACCTACACTCTCTTCATTTTGATAAATCGCAGCTGTATCAATATGACGATAGCCCGCCTTCAAAGCAGCTAGAACAGCCTGATAAGCTTCTTCTCCATCCGCTGCTTTCCAAGTTCCAAATCCCAATACAGGAATCTCCACCCCATTATTTAAACGATAATTGTTCATTTTTTCTTTCCTTTCTTCGATTTCGGTTTCTTAGGCCCTCGAAGCTTGAGCTCTGGCTTAAAAATATTTTTCTTGGTTGGCTCCATCTTCTTGCTATAAAAACTATAAACTAAAAATGCCCCACCAACGATCACAATAAAAATATTTTTTCTTACAATACCATAGAGCAAGAAAAAGATTCCCATCAATAAAAAACGTATATCAATTGCCTTCATAAGCTACCTCACATTTCAATTCCCATTATAGCATGAAAAGACAGCATTCACAAAATTGCACTACCAATGGTAAACAAAAAAGCTCCTACATACTGATCCCCCCTATGAATACATCACAAAAAACCTCTCTAGGTATGACCTAGAGAGGTTTTTGTTCTATCTTCGATCTTTTGATAATCTAGTTGGTAGCTTGGTAACGTTTGACCCCATCGAGATAGGTCGCAACTAGTTCTAAATCTTTATCTAGAACAATAAAGTCAGCATCGTAACCTTCCTGAATTTGACCACAAACATCGTCAATATGAACTGATTTTGCTGGATTAAGACTGGCCATCATGACAGCTTCATGAGAATTGGCAATTCCCCATTCTACTACATTTTTCACTCCATCTTTCAATTTCAAGATTGAACCAGCTAGATTTCCACTTGATTTCAAGCGAGCAGTGCCTTCAGCAACCACGACTGGGAATTCCCCAAGCATGTAGTCCCCATCTTCTAAGCCACCTGCTGTCATACAATCCGTAATCAAGGCGACATTTTCTTTTCCTTTTTGTTTCATGAGGATATCACAAGCTAGTGGATCCACATGGTGTCCATCACAGATCAACTCTGCTGTGGTATGAGGCAACTCATACATCGCCCCTACCATACCGAGTTCACGGTGGGTCAACCCTCGCATACCATTGTAGGCGTGCACCCAGACACTCGCACCCGCGTCAACTGCTTTTTTAGCCTCTGCAAAAGTAGCATTGGAATGCCCTAGGGCAACGGTTACCCCTTCGCTCGTAATGGTCCGAACAAAGTCTTCTACTCCTTCACGCTCAGGAGCAAGGGCAATCTTATTTAAAAGACCATTAGCCGCTTTTTGCCAAGCTCGGAATTCTTTCATACTTGGATCCTTCATGTAAGCAGGGTTTTGGGCTCCCTTGTATTTTTCTGTAAAATAAGGTCCTTCAAAATAAATACCACGAATCTTGGCCCCTGTAGCTTCTTTGTATCGTGCACCGATATTTTCAGTGACTGCTAAAAGTTGTTCATAAGAGGACGTCAACGTCGTAGGTAAAAAGCTGGTGACCCCTGTGCTCAAAAGTCCTTCGCTCATCGTATGCAAGGTCCCTTCGATATTGTTATCCATAACATCTACTCCACCAAAACCGTGAATATGAGTATCCACCAAGCCAGGTGCAATGCTATAACCGGAATAATCCAATACATCCGCATTTTCTGGTAGGTTTTCCACATGTTTCCCAAATTTGCCATTTATCAGCTCCAAATAGCCTCCACGGCGAACCCCATGTGGGTAATAAAATTGATCTGCTTTAATATATGTAGACATAGTCTTGTCCTTTCCATTGTTGAAACGAGGGTTCCATTTATATTCATACATATTATAACGCTTTCAATTGCATTTGTAAATGGTATAGACCTATTTTTGAGCGGAATAAAAAATAAAAACAGAGTAAGCTTTTTACTTACCCTGTGGATTTCTCATTAAATTTGCTCAATTTGTACTTTTTCAGCGAGATTCATGGCATGGTCTGCGACACGAGTGTAATGAGAAATGATATCAATAAAGTTCACCCCTGCTTGTGGCGTACATTCACCATTGTTCAAACGACGAATATGGGTTTTCCGAAGTCTCTTCTCCAGTTTTTCAATCGCGTCGTGACGTGCTACCAATTGATTTGCAAGGCTGATATCATTATTCTCAACCGCTTTTAAGGCATCCTCTACGAACTGACGAGTTTGATTGTATATATCCTCCAATTCAGCCAAGGCTGCTTCTGAAAAAACAACTTTCTTACGAATCAAATAATCCGCCAGATTGATCAAGGCTTCCGCATGATCGCCAATCCGCTCTAAATCTCGTGAGGAATCCAAGATATTGGTCAGAACTTCACTCTCTCTTGGACTCAAGGCTTCACTTGACAAGCGAATCAAGTAGCGTGTCAAATCCTCATCAATGGTATTAATCGCTTCTTCTGTCTTGTGTCCCTTTTCGGCAGTTTTTTCATTTTGATGAACAATATAATCATAAGAGAGGCTAAAGGCTTTGTCCGCATAGCCACCTAAATGAAGCAACTCTTTTTTCGCATTTCCAAGGGCAATCGAAGGCGCTTGAGTGATCAAATTTTCATCCAAGTAAAGGGGTTCATATTTGACGACTTCATCTTCACCAGGAATCAACTTGGTTACAAAGTAAGCCAAAGCTCCAATGAATGGGAACTGGGATGGTATTGGTAATATTAAAGGTTCCGTGAGCAA
>CAUTRO010000072.1:0-6396 GCA_963540685.1 uncultured Streptococcus sp. | reverse complement strand
CACATTTGTAACAACAAGTCATCATTTGATTTCAAAACCATAAAAATATTTTCTTCCTTCGACCCAGTCTCGCTTGGAAACATCTTCAATGTAGTCCATCATAGAATCGATATCTTTTCTTGAAATTATTTCGTTGACTTTTACTGGAACCCTTTTACCAGTAAATGTAGAAAGGAGAGCAGATTGAAGGTATTTATGAAATTACCTTCAACTTGAATACTTGCATACAATGAGGTCATAATTTCCTTAGCAAACATTCCTGGAAATACAGGATTACCCTTGTAATAATAGGTATCTGGCTCTCTACGATCATGTATCAGAGTCCATAATTCTTCGACCTCTTCCTTAGTCGATTCATCCGTCAACAATTTCTGATCATAAAAATAATAGTTTAATGCATCTTTGATCGCATTTTCAATATCAGAATTCGTATCTTCCCACTCATCCCAGAGTGCAAACAAATAAGGAACTACTTCATAGGACATCATTTCTACAGCACCTGTAACAAATGTAAAAATTGCAAATTCCGACGCATCGGATAAATATCTAAGATTGGAAAGATCCCTTAAATCTTCATTGGTACAAATCGAGCAAAACAATCGAATACACAAATTCAAGACAGAATCATCTTTCGTTTGATTCATCAGTTCAATTAACAATGGTTTAACTGAAAAATCTCCCTTTTTTAATATCTCTGCAAGTAGTAAAATACACTCTTTCTCATCAGTAATAGATTCTAAATTAGTTTTCAACTCTTCAAGAGACAAGGGACTAGCCCCACCAAAATCTACTCCTGTCAGTAATAAATTATTTTCCATCAAACCTAAAATCCAATCGTTTCTATGGTGTTTTAAGACGTGTGATCACATCTCGCTCCGCTAAATAAGCATACAATAAATCTAGTATAACAAAAACTATTAAGAAATGAGAAAACCATCCAAAATTAGTTGGATGGTATAGAAAAAATTAAAATTACGCTTGTAGAGAGAACTAGATTTCCCCTGACTCATTTTCTTCATCATCTACAACTCTACATTCAAGATGCCATCGTCAAGGTATTCTTTTTTAGTAATTTCACCGCTATGATACATAAATTGCTTATTCAATTTTATTGACGATTGCTTAAACTCTGAAAAACTATCTGCTAAACCATCTAGAGCCAAAAGGACATCTACAAAACCAGTTGTATAATCTTGATCTTTTGATGAAGAAATCTTATTTTTCTTTTTGTCTAACAAAGTAATACCATTTTTTAATTGCTCCAAGTAATCTTCTATTTCATTCTCACAAGCTTTTAAATCAATAAGATATTCAGAATTGTCTATATGTTGATTACTATTCAGTTGTTCAAAAAAATCAATATATTGTCTTATTAGTTTACTTACTTCAATCATTTATTTAGTCTCCGCCCTGCTCCGGCATTTCAATGATTTTCTAATCCACTTATATGATTTCTAAAATTTCTTTCATAATGAACTACTTCGATCAATTTGATCTGAAATTTTAAGTAGTATATCGCATAATTCTTCAAAGTCCAAAGCGAGATTGCGTACACCCACTATTAACTGTGAAATTGCCTCTCTATCTATCTTTTTATCTTGTGTTATAGAATTGGCTAACTTTTCATTTCCTTTTTTAAGCCAATCTACATGATTTGGAATGTAGTCTGATAAATAGTCTGCAAAGTCACCTAGATCGTCTACTGGAAACTTCACCTCGGATTGACTTATTTGAATCAATGAAATATTTTCAAAGACCTTATTCAATTCTTTCTCAATTGTCATTTTATTCTTCTTCCTTAGTAATTTCACCATTTAGATATCTAATTTTTTTTGAAACTTGTATATGAATTTCCCTCAAATCAGCAAAATAATTCTCAATATTCAGTAACGAAGTGTAAATATCAAACATCCCATTTAAGTATAATTGTTTGTCATCATTACTCAATGTATCCATATCTAGTTTTTCCATTAAATGAATTCCACTGACAAGATTATCAAAATCGTCTTGAAAATCTTCGTTAATATCCTCAGCAATATCTGATATCTTTTCTGAATCAACTAATTGTTCACTGTAATAAGAATTTAGTTTAGAATAAACGGCTGTTAATTGTTGTAATAATTCTTTCATAACAATTAAATACTCCTTCCTACTCCTGCATCTGATTTAATTATACTTTTAGATCCATCTAGATTCATTAGTTTTTTAAATTTCACTCTCTTGTCAAATATCTTAGTTATGATGTTAGTATAGCAAAAACTATTAAAAAATGAGAAAACCATCCAAAATTAGTTGGATGGTTCTATACCCTTGAAACTTGGATATCATTTTCAATAAAATTCTATGATTATTTATCGATAGTTATTAAGGATAAAAAGTCAGAAAATGTATCAGCTATATAAAAAACATTTTCATCGTTAGAAGTTACGGGGAGGCTAAAGTTGGTGTCCCAAAAATACACACCTTTATCATCTCCTTCAGTAATTTGAATAAACATCCCACCTCCATACTCTACACCGAATATAAAAGTGGAGATAGGCATTTCAATTTTAAAATCGTTATTCCAACTAATGATGTTAAAATTCTCATCATCATTCACTCCTAAAAAGAAATTAATTAATAATTCTTCCTTTAAGCTTGGAACCTTTAGTACTAAATAATTATTTTTTGGACAGCCTCCATTTGTTTTTGACAAAAATTCTTTATAATCTGTAGGAAGAGATATTTCCAATGCATCTTCTAATGAATTAAGGTCTGATTCATTTAAATTGCCAAAAGTTTTTAAATTTTCAATAATTTTCATTCTTTACCTCTCTTACTAATTGAAAAACCGCCTCTGTGAGTAAACTGAGTATGTATTTTAGTTGGAACCTCTTGTAAAGTTTTCCCGTCTTGATGGTGATGCCAGGTAGCATTAGCTTTTTTAGGAGATATACTATCTGCTTTTCTAAAATCTTTACTTCTTGTTGTAAATTCACCAATATTTATTTCTTGATCTACATAACCTGCTTCCTTAAAATCAGGAAATCCGTTAGCATACTTTACTTTAACTCCATCTGAATTTGTATAAATCCATTCAGGAGGAATCTTACTTTTATCAATTTCAATTGTTCCCCCTTTTTCAATCCATTTCATTGGTGAAGGTGAGTTTTTAGGTTTTGTGTCAAGAATATCTCTAACAAGAGTCTCTTTGGAAAGTTTTAATGTTCCGCTATCTGTATTTTCAAGAATATCGCTTACTTCTTGGTTAACCTTTGTACTTCCCCCACCTCTGCCTTCAAATGCCGCAATCTTCTGTTTGTGATCTACTGAGATTTGTTGGATGCGATCGGCGAAATCATCGATCTTCGTTGAGACATTAGACTTTGGTAGATTAACATTTCCATCCCCTGCAAGAGCAAGGGCAGGTTGACGTTGATTTCCAATGGAATCCATCATGTTTTGAACATTTTGTCGACCGGTTTCCATCGCATCATTGAAGTTCCGTACCTTATTGGAAAGTGCCTCTGCCCCTGCCGCGACAGTTTTGTTCTTCACATTTGAAACACGATTCTTGAAGTTATCAAAAGCTTCTCCAGCTTGAACCTTGACATCGCCCACCTTGGTCTTAACATCTGTCCAAGTTGATTTGACACGATCTTTAATACTTGCCTTAAAGCTAGTCGCTTCCCCACTGTGGATGTTGACATCGGCTGCTTGACTTGCTCTATAAACTTTGTACTTATTCCCAAGGTGACCGATAGTACGACTAGGTAGTTAAGTTGATACAGAAGTGTTAGAGGAATAAGTCTAGTATAACAAAAACTTTTGAGAATATAAAAAATGTGACAACACTTGGATATCACATTTTGGTAAAGAACTAGCCTTTTGGCTAATTGAATTTTTAAATTATTTGATCTTTAGCAATCTTTAGAAATGCTTGTTTAAAATCCTCATACATTTCAAAAGCAATTTTCATGACATCCCGAAAATCAACGTAGTCGGAAATAATTGGTTGTTTTATAATATAATCACGATCAATCATCAACCTTGTATATCTAGTCCAAGGAGACCCAAGGAGCACTTCATCTTCTTCATAAACAACCCAAATTAATTCTAGTCTACCCGATTTGAGAGCAAAATGAAAACCAAATTGAAATTTTTCGACTAATTCCAAATCAATATAGAAAAAATGTTCTCGTTTATCATAATGAACTTTGTAGCCTAATAATTCCACAATCTCCATCAAAAAGTCACCATCAAAATAATCAAACTCTTGACCCTCTGGTATCCTATCCTTGCTGTAACAGTTTGATAGTTGCTCGTATCGTTCGACAAAATGTATTGCTTGCAAAGTTTGTTCAACTCTAATATCTAACTTCACCTATTTCATCCTAATGATATCTAAATGATACAGAACTTGAGTAAATGTGACATAGCTAGCTCTAAAATCAAGGAGATGTGGATAGAATCTGTTTCATCCGGTCTTTACTTAGTTCCTTGTTTTTCTCCTAAAATACAACCATTTACTGCCTCCGCCACTTCCATCAAGGGACTTGCTTCTTCTTGCTGTCCTTGATGGAGCTTGGCTTGCACTGCCTCCGCCACTGCTCTTGGGATACCGACTGTGACGATTTCATCTACAGTAGCTTCTTTGATCTTGGTTAGTGACTTGAAGTGTTTCATCAGCAACTGCTTGCGTTTTGGCCCCAAGCCTTCGATGCCGTCCAACTGGGAGGAGAAGGAATTCTTGGACCGTAGCTGGCGGTGGAAGGTGATGGCGAAACGGTGGACTTCATCCTGGATCCGCTGGAGAAGGAAAAATTCCTGCGAGGTCCGAGAGAGTTCGATAACTTGAAGAGGATCACCAAAGAGCAATTCGTGAGTCTGGTGCTTGTCATTCTTTTGCAGGCCTGCAATGGGAATGTCTAGTCCCAACTCTTCTTGGATAACTTGCTTGGCAATATTGACCTGCCCCTGCCCCCCGTCGATGACGATTAGATCTGGTGGCGTCAGGCCATCCCGCATGACCCGGCTGTAACGTCTGCGAATGACCTCCCGCATGCTGGCATAGTCATCTGGCCCGACGACGGTCTTGATCTTGTACTTGCGGTAATCCTTTTTGCTTGGCTTTCCATTGACAAAGACGACCATAGCTGAAACCGGACTGGTCCCCATGATATTGGAGTTGTCAAACGATTCAATGCGCACAGGAGTTGGGATTTGCAGGAGTTTTCCAAGATTTTCAATAGCACCTTGGGTCTTCTCAATAGATTTTTCAAGGAGATTGAACTTCTGCTCCAGACTGACACGCGCATTCTTGATGGCCAGATTGACCAACTGCTTCTTCTCCCCACGCTGGGGCTTGAGGACCTTGGTATCCACAAGAGCCTTGACCGCTTCCTCATCGATATCTTGAGGGATCAGGATTTCATTGGGGATCAGGTGGGATTTCTCCTGGTAAAACTGCCCCACATAGGTCAGGAAATCCTCGTCCGGATCATTGTAGTAAGGGAAGAGATTGACATCCCGCTCGATCAGCTTGCCCTGACGGACAAAGAAGACCTGCACACACATCCAGCCCTTGTCAACATAGTAGCCAAAGACATCCCGGTTCTGCAAATCCTTGGCCATGACCCGCTGTTTGGTCCGCAGGGCCCCAATAGCCTGGATCAGATCCCGATACTCGGCCGCCCGCTCAAATTCCATGTTTTGCGCAGCGGTAGTCATCTTGAGCTTGAGCTCATCAATAATCTTGTCATCCTGCCCTTTTAGGAAATCAGAAACCTCCTGAGCCATGCCCTTGAAATAGGCCTCGTCCTTGTGGCAGACCGTGTGGGCCATACACTGCCCTAGATGATAGTAAAAGCAAACTTTGGAAGGCGGATTGGTACACTTGCGGAATGGGAAAATCCGATCCAAAAGTCGCTTGATCTCATTGGCAGCCCCTACATCCGGATAGGGACCAAAATAGAGGCCACCATCCTTTTTGACCTGGCGCGTGATGATGAGACGCGGATAGCGCTCATTGGTAATCTTGATGAAGGGATAGGACTTGTCGTCCTTGAGCATGATATTGTACTTGGGCTTGTTCTCCTTGATGAGGTTAATCTCAAGAAGCAAGGCCTCAATATTGGACTCAGTGACGATAAACTCAAAATCCACAATCTCAGATACCAGCGCTTCCGTCTTGGTATCGTGGCTCCCTCTGAAATAGGACCGCACCCGATTGCGGAGATTCTTGGCCTTCCCCACATAGATGATGGTACCGTTCTTGTCTTTGTGAATGTAACAGCCCGGACTCGTCGGCAGAAGTTCGAGCTTGGATTTAATCAAGTTGTTCATACTCTCTATTATAGCAAAAAAAGAGACTGGGACAAAAGTCCTAGCCTCTCAATTGTCTTTGGATTGTCGAGC
>CAUTRO010000071.1:0-6460 GCA_963540685.1 uncultured Streptococcus sp. | reverse complement strand
GCCAAGCATAGAAGTAAGAGAACACCCCCCATGACGAAGAACCAGGGAAAATGAAGCCCTGTTACAATCATGGCTTTTTGCAAACACTCTTTCCAATCCAATTGGTAACGGGCTGCAATTGGATAGGCCGCTAGCATGACCAGAACTAGAAAGAGGAAGAGACCCAGACACACAGCTTTTAACACCTGCATCGGCAAGGCTGTCTGGCTCCAAAAGAGCAACAAGTCAAAGAGACAAATACCTGCAATAAGCAGTTCCAGACTTCCTAGTTGAAAGCCTATCTTCCAATTTTCGTGAAAGGCGTTGATGTAGGTCCGAATGACTGGTAGGCGACGTTGGTGTTTGATGGCAAAAACCGTTTGATACAAACTAATTTTCGCAATTCCAATCGTGAGAACTGGTAAACAACTTAGCACAAATAAAAGATTAACGGTTACCAAGTCGAGCACCTTCTCACTGATGCGCATCACTACATTGTCCGTGTTAAAGACGGTTTTTATCAATCCTGCCCCCTTAGATGACATAGGCACTCCTTTCTAACGTGTTCAATCGATCGCAATTTTAAATAGATACTTTTTCACAATATCTTCTTGCCCTGCATAGCCATTTGGTTGGTGAGGTTCTCCTGGGAAGAAAATCGCAAAATTATGATAACCCAGATGCAGTGGATAAGACTCCTGACAATGGACAAAACCGATGTCCGATGCTTCATCAAATGCGATAGCCTCACCTGTCACACGGGATCCATAACTCGAAAACTCATGCCCTTCTACTAATAAATGCAAATCGGCATATTTTTTGTGGTGTTCAAAGCGATCATTTTCTGCTTTGTTGAGGGTATTCTCTTGAACGACGAGAAAGACCTTATCCCCATCAATATCGTATTTCCCCAATTCAAAAGAATCCTTCCGATGCTCATAGAGAAAATCAATGGCCTGATCTAGATTGGGGTGGATCCCTTTGTAAAAGGTGATGTTTTTTAAATCATCAAATATCATGCTCTCATCCTTTCGATACTTCTCAGCCTAGAAAAAGTATCTGTACACAACTATCGTTTGTCCAAGTGGATAACTTATCCTTTGACCGCTCCCATGGTAATCCCTTGAGTGAAGGATTTTTGGAAAACGAGGAAGACCGTAACGATTGGCACTGCAGCTAGGGCTGCTCCGGCCATGATCAAGCCATAGTTGGTAGCCATTTCAGCCTGCATAGTTGCTACCCCTAGTGAAATGGTCAAGTTTTGACGAGAGGTCAGCATAACCAATTGCATAAAGTAGTCGTTCCAGGTATTGATGAAGGTAAAGATGGCAAGAGCTGCAAATCCTGGCTTCACAATTGGGAAGGCAACGCTCCAGAAAGTCCGCAACTCTCCACAACCATCTATCTTAGCAGATTCTAAGAGTTCTGTTGGGATGTTTTCACTAAATTGTTTCATTAAGAAGACCCCAAATGGCCATCCAACCAATGGTAGGATAACGGCTGCAAGGGTATCATGGATTCCCATAAAGTTGATAATCCGTACCAATGGAACCAAGACAACTTGCTTCGGAAGGGCCATGGCTGCGATAAAGGTAGCAAAGAGAATCCGCTGACCATAGAAGCGTTTCTTAGCTAAGACATAACCCGCCAAAGAGGAGGTCATACACACCAAGAGCATGGTTGCTAGGGAGATGAAGACACTGTTCCACAACCATTGTAGGGCTGGGTTTTGCACCATCAACTGTTGGAAGTTTTCCATAGTTGGTGTCTTTGGCCACCATTGAGGTGGGATCATAATGGTATCTGGCTGAGACTTAAAGGCCCCTGTCAAAATCCAATAAAATGGGAAAATGAACAAGACTGTCAAAAGGAGCAAAATGATCGTTGAAATCACTGTAAAGGCAGTGATGGGTTTCTTTTGTGTTGGTTTCATCTGAGGCTCCTTTCTTTAGTATTCTACGTCGTTTCCGAGGATCTTGAATTGCGCAAAACTAATAATGGCAATCATCACTGCAAGGAAGACACCCATGGTGTTGGCATAACCGTATTCAGAGAGTTTAAAGGCTTTTTCATATAAGTAGTACATAAGGGTACTCGTTGAGTAGTTAGGACCACCGGATGTCAACAATTGGATTAAGGCGAAACATTGGAAAGAGTTAATGGTCGTAATGATCGCAATATAAAGGGTTGTCGGCAACAAACTTGGCCATTTGATCTTCCAGAAAACTTGAAGTTCTGTCGCACCATCAACACGCGCTGCTTCTACTAAAGAATTATCAATATTTCCCATAGCTGCGATGTAGAGGATGATTGGTTGACCAACAGAGGTAGTCAACAAAATAATGATGATGGCCATCAAAGCCCAGTGTTTGTCCCCCAACCAAGAAATATTTTGGTTGATGACATGCCCAGATTTCAATACAAAGTTCAAAATCCCTGATAGCGGATCATAGATCCATTTCCATACCACTGTAACGGCTACACTCCCTGTAACAACAGGAAGGAAGAAAACGAAACGGTAGAAGGAACGCGCAATGGCATTTTGATGGTAGGTCTGAGAAGCCACAAACAAGGAGAACAATACCACGATCGGAACGGATCCGATAACGATAATAACGGTATTGATCAAGGACTTGACAAAGACCTTATCCGCAAACATGCGGGAATAATTTTCTAAGCCGACAAACTTGAAGGATGTCATAGAATAGTTGAAGAAACTTGTCACAAACCCCATAATCATGGGCGCTAGGACAAAAACTGTAAAGAAGATTAAAATGGGTGCTAAGAATGCGTAGGAAACGAGCGTCTCCCTCATTCGGATTTTGTTTACCTTCACAGTAAGGCACCTCCTAGTGTTCTTTTTCTATTTTCTGTCTACATCTTTTCTACTAATTTATTACGAATTGAGAAAAGAAGATTCAGAAAGAATGAAGACCCCTTCGTTCCATTCCAAAAAGAGAGATACGGATTCGAAAGGGCCTGCATATTCTCGTTGCTATGATAGACTTAGGTCCGCTTCATAGACTGATTATTTTTTCGTAATGGTTTCGTTTGCTTTTTCGGTAAATGTCTTCAAAGCTGGTTCTGCTTTTTCATCACCGTTTGAAACAGATTGCAACATTGGGAACCAAAGTGTACGCATTTCTGCAAAGCCATCGATTGTGTTGTAGTATGGTGAGTAGTATTTAGTCCAAGTGCTGATAGTTTCCATCCGTTTGTCATCGTACAACTTACCAAATGAGCTACGAACTGGGAAGGCACCTGTACGAACTACGTTTTTAGGACCCCATTCTTTGTCATCTGCGATGAATTGGATGAATTTCTTAGCTGCAGCAACTTTCTTTTCATCTTTGTTGTTAAATACTGCAAATCCGTTTACAAGGTATTCAAGAGCCGGTGTGCCTGAGTTAGATGGGAATGGCACTTCTACTACTTCGACCTTACTTGCGTCCAACAATTTAGCTTGAATACCGTTTTGTGATGGAGCCCAAAGGATAGTGTAAGAAGTTTGGCCGTTGGCAAAGTTTTGGATGTCTGCTCCACCATCAAATTGGGAACCATTCATCATCAAACCATCATTGATCCATTTAGAAGCTTTTTCTAAACCTTTGACAAATTTTGGATCATCCGTTGTATACTTGGTTACTTTTTCATCTGTTACGGAACCATCGTAAAGGTTGGCGATAAAGGCACGAGTACCTTGGTCTCCACCTTGACCGTTACTGAAGAGTGATCCTGGTGTGTAGCCCTTGTTTTTCAAAGCTTTCAAGACTTTTTCAAAGTCGTCTGTTGTCCAACCTTCTTTGACAAGGTCTAGAACTCCTGCATCTTCCAACATTTTCTTGTTCATGGCCATGTAGAATGGTGCTGAACTGATTGGGTACATGTAGGCAGTGTCGCCAGCCTTGCTGGCTTGGATGATATTGTCGTTGTTGACATCTTTTACAAAATCTTCAGTAAAGAGATCATTCAAGTCAGCCAATTTACCATTTTTACCGTATTGAATGATCCGCCCTGGGGCGTCAAAGAGAACGTCTGGAGCAGTTCCTGCTTCAATAGCAGTTGTGATCTTTTCAGGGCCTGACTTGAAATCAATCGTTTCCAAATTCACGTGGATATCTGGATTGGCTTTTTCGAAAGCTGCGATAATAGATTTTTCGTAGGTTCCGACACCATCTTCTGCTTTTTCTTGAGTAAAGACTGGGAAGGCCCACCAAGTGATTTCTGTTTTACCAGAGTTATCGCTTGAAGATTCGGATTTTGATCCTCCGCCAGATCCACAAGCTGCGAGTGCTAGAAGAGCTGCACCAGCTACCAACGAGCACAATACTTTTTTCATTTTCATGTGATTTCTCCTAAAAAGTGCGGTAAGATTTCTCTTACAGGGGGTTATCCTCAATGAGGACGCCTATTCTTGTTTCAGATTCGACTACTCTCTATTGGGTCTCCTCCTCCTTCAATCTTCTGTTTTGTTTTCTCATTTTAAGGCTGCGACAAAGCGCTCGGTGATCTCTTTTGGTCGGGTAATAGCGCCACCTACGACGATGCCGCGAACCCCGAGATCATGGATTTTCTTGGCCTGATCAGGATAGTGGATCTTACCTTCTGCGATGACATCCACTCCTGCTTGGCAGAGGCTATGGATCAGTTCAAAATCTGGTCCATCGACCTTTGGACTGTAGTCCGTATACCCGGATAGGGTCGTTCCGACAAAATCCACTCCCGCTTCAACAGCCGTCAATCCTTCTTCCAATGTAGAGATATCAGCCATCAAAAGCTGATCGGGATATTTTTCTTTGACTTGACGGATAAAGTCACCAATCAAAAGACCATCATGACGGGGACGTTTGGTACAATCCAGGGCAATGACTGCGATATCCAAAGCCGCTAATTCATCGACTTCTTTCATGGTAGCCGTGATAAAGGGTTCTTCAGGTGGGTAGTCACGCTTGATAATCCCAATGATGGGTAACTTGGTCACTTCCTTGATTTCCTTGATATCCCGGACACTGTTGGCTCGGATCCCGACAGCTCCACCCTGCTCAGCCGCTTTAACTAAGAGAGGAATGACTCCTCCTGTCTCTGTATAGAGCGGTTCGTGAGGGAGAGCCTGACAAGAAACAATGATGCCATCTTTGATTTGCTGGATTAATTCATCTTTTGTAATCTTTGACATAACTCCTTCTCCTTTGATAATAAGGCAACTCGAGTACTTGTAAATTGATTATAATCTATTTTTGAAGCGCTTACAATATTAATCCTACAATTGGATTATAGTTTCACATTTTAGGGGAAAATAAAAAGATCTCTGAAACTAGTTTCAGAGATCTTCGTTTTTACGATTCACTAGGCCATCTTTTGAGTCGCTTTTTCCTTTACGACAAACACAAAACCAATAGAGCCGACAACGGCTCCAAGCAAGATCCAATAGAGCACATCTGATGAAGCAATTGGTCCTGCCAAGAGACCAGCTAAGATAAAGAGATCTACATACAGTCTGGTATCGCGATAGAAGGTCCAGTTGAAATGGTAGCTACCTTCTGGATACTGACGTGTCGATACAGGCGGTTGAAAAACCTGAAGCAGGATCAAAATCCCTACAAATGCAAGATAAGCTAGACTAACAACCGAAAGCGGGGTCTGCATTGTCAACGTCACAACCACCAAAAGCAAGACCAAGATCCAGAAATGGAAGTCCATCCAGAATTCATGATGATAACGAAACCCTTTCATAAGATCACACCTTCCTTTTATTGTAATCGTTTTCTACACTTATATTATAAGACAAAGAATTTTTTTTGCAAGGAATCATCGGCTATTTGGGACTGAAAATAGGACCAGAATATCTCTGGCCCTTCTAAAAAAACTATGAACAAAGATTAGCTAGCACGTCATTGACTAATGTCATTTTCGATAATGACCTTAAGTGCATTGTTTTCACCCGCATGTTTAAAGACATCGTAGGCCTTTTCGACTTCTGAGAGTTTGAAGTGGTGGGTGATGAGCTTGGTTGCATCGATCTTACCAGATTTTAAGACATTGAGCAACATTTCAGTGGTATTGGCATTGACAAGACCAGTGTTGAGGGTGATGTTCTTGATCCACAGATCATCTAAATTGAAGCTAACTGGTTTTCCGTGAACGCCAACATTGGCAATGTGACCACCAACAGAGATGACGTTTTGGCAAACATCAAAGGTAGCAGGATAACCTACACATTCCATAGAGATGTCCACACCACGACCATCAGTCACTTCATTGATAAAGGCCTTGATTTCAGCAATATCGCTTGAGCAAATCGTATGAGTCGCTCCGAATTTCTTGGCAGCTTCAAGACGAGACTCTGATAAGTCTACCATGATAATCATAGCTGGCGAGAAGAATTGAACCGTCAAGAGAGCCGCAAGGCCAATCGGACCAGCTCCAACGATACAGACATTGTCCCCTGGTTTCACATGAGATGGGAGGACCCCGATTTCAT
>CAUTRO010000070.1:0-6734 GCA_963540685.1 uncultured Streptococcus sp. | reverse complement strand
CCATGATGGTAAAGGCCATCTTAGGCTCGAGCCCTGCGTGCATGAGGTAAACCATGATATCATCCCGACACCCGATAACGGTCGACAGATCGGCAATCCCAGCCTTGATCAAGTCTTGGGCATTTCCCAACCACACGTCGGTACCGTGAGACAGACCAGACAGCTGAAGCAACTCCGCAAAGGTCGTTGGATGAGTTTCATCGACCATCCCACGTACGAAATTTGTCCCAAACTCTGGAATTCCCAGCATACCCGTAGAAGTCCCAATCTGCTCAGGAGTTACTCCTAGAACGTCTGTCCCGGAAAAGAGAGCCATGACATCTGGATCATCCATAGGAATTTCATTGGGGTCAATGCCTGATAAATCTTGAAGCTTGCGAATCATAGTCGGATCATCATGCCCCAGTACATCGAGCTTGAGGACGTTCTCGTCGATATCGTGGAAGTTGAAGTGAGTGGTCTGCCATTCAGCGGTTACATCATCCGCCGGGTATTGCACAGGGGTGAAGTCATAGACGTCCATGTAGTTTGGAATAACAACGATTCCGCCCGGGTGCTGACCGGTCGTCCGCTTGACCCCAGCGGCACCTTGGGCCAGACGTTCGACCTCAGCATCTCGGTAGTACTTGCCGTAGTCTCGCTCATAGCCTTTCACAAACCCATAGGCAGTCTTGGCCGCGACGGTACCTACTGTTCCTGCCCGGAAGGCATATTCTTCCCCAAAGATATCGCGAACATCCAAGTGGGCACTCGGCTGGTCTTCCCCTGAGAAGTTCAAATCAATATCGGGTACCTTGTCCCCATCAAAACCAAGGAAGGTCTCAAACGGAATGTCTTGGCCATTTTTGCTGAGCTTGTGGCCACAGTTTGGACAATCCTTGTCCGGCATATCAAAACCAGATCCATAAGAACCATCTGTGATGAACTCACTGTACTGGCACTGGCCACAAACATAGTGAGGCGAGAGCGGATTAACCTCCGTGATCCCGATCATGGTTGCCACGAAACTAGATCCGACAGATCCACGCGATCCAACCAAGTAGCCCCGCTTATTGGAGCGATGCACCAGCATTTGCGAGGCCAGATAGATCACGGCAAATCCATTCCCCAAGATAGAGGTCAATTCCTTTTCAATCCGCAGATCGACAATATCAGGGAGCGGATTCCCATAGATCTCAAAGGCTCGCTGATAGGTCAATTCCGCAACCGTCTCTTCGGCCTTGTCGATAAATGGCGTATAGAGGTCACCCTTGACCACTTCGACTGGCTCAAAAGTATCTGCTAACGCATTGGTATTTTCAATAACAATCTTGCGCGCCAAGTCTTCTCCCAAAAAGGCGAATTCATCCAGCATTTCATTGGTGGTTCTAAAATGCGCTTTTGGCAGGGGCGCTGGCTGGGCATCTTCTCCATGGCCGATGGTCCGGTTGATCATGGCCCCTTGCCCGAGACTGCGAACAATGATCTCCCGATAGATCTCATCTTCCGGTTCCAGATAGTGGACATTTCCTGTCGCAAGAACGGGCTTGCCAAGGCGATCACCCACTTCGATCAAACTCTTGATAATAGTCTGGAGCTCGTCCATGTCCTTGACTTGCTCCTTGGCAATGAGGGGCGCATAGATAGCTGGTGGCATGACCTCGATAAAGTCATAGTACTTGGCCACTTCGACCGCCGCATCCACGCCTTGCGACATAACTGCATCAAAGACTTCTCCTTCTGAGCAGGCTGATCCAAGGATCAAGCCCTCTCTGTGGGCATCCAGTACGGTCTTGGGAATCCGTGGGACTCCTTCGAAATACTTGGTTCCAGAAAGAGAGACCAGTTTAAACATATTCTTAAGGCCGATCTGATTCTTGACATAGATCGTGGCATGCTTGACCCGCGCCTTCTTGTAGGAATTCTCATCGATCAAATCGATATTCAAATCCTTGAGATTGGTCACCCCATGCTTTTCAGCGACATCTTTGATGAAGATAAAGAGCAGGCGCCCCGTCGCTTCCGCATCGTAGTTGGCCATGTGGTGGTGTTCCAAAGCAACCCCAAAGCGCTTGGTCAAAGGCCCCAAGCCATGCCGTTTAAAATCGGGGTAGAGGTTGCGGGCAAATTCCAGGGTATCGATGACTGGCTGGGTGATCTTCGGAAGGCCATGACGCTCATAGTTGGCATTCATGAAACCTACGTCAAAAGTAGCATTGTGGGCAACGAGAACAGCCCCCTCACAGAAGGCCTGAAATTCCTTCAAAACCTGCACCAAGGGCTTGGCTCCCCGGACATGCTCGTTGGTGATCCCTGTCAATTGGGTCGTAAAGGCTGACAGAGGATGGCCCGGATCGATAAACTCGTCAAACTCCTCAATGACATTGCCCTTGTACATCTTAGAAGCAGCGACCTGGATCAAGTCATTGTAAATGGCTGAAAGTCCCGTCGTTTCCACGTCAAAGACCACATAAGTCGCTTCATTGAGGTCTAGATCCACCTCATTATAGGTGATCGGCACCTTGTCCTCTACAATATTGGCTTCCATCCCATAGATCAGCTGGATCCCAGCTTTCTTGGCTGCTTTAAAGCCATGCGGGAAGCTCTGCACATTGCCATGGTCGGTGATCGCCACCGCCTTGTGGCCCCACTCAGCTGCCTTGGCGATCAGCTCTTCGACTTCCGGCAGGGCATCCATGGTCGACATATTGGTATGGGCGTGGAATTCCACCCGGCGCTCCCCTTCTGGCATCAGGTCCTTGCGGGTATAATGGACGACTTCCTGGATATCTTGGACATTCATGGTCAAGTCACGGGTAAAATTGTTCATTTCGATATTTCCCCGCACCCGCAGCCAGCTGTTCTTCTTGATCATGTCAAACTTCTGAGCTTCTTCCTCATTTTTGACCCATTTCTGAAGGGAAAAACTAGAAGTATAGTCGGTCATCTTAAAGCTGATCAAGACCCGACCGGTCCGCGTCACCTTGTGCTCCACATCAAAAACTACACCCTCAAAGACAATCCGATTCTCTTCCGTCGTGATCTCAATCATCGGAGTAATCTCGGCCTTGTCTAGCTTGGGTTTCGCCGCAGCCTTCTTGGCCTTGAAGTCAAAGGCTGGCTTTTCTTCAACTGCTGGTGGCGGAGCCATCTGGGCCAAGGATTCCATGGCCCGCAAGGTCTCTTCATTGGCCGCTTGGAAAATCTTTTCATTTTCCTGCTCAAAGCGCGCTACTTCTTGCTCTGTCAGCGCATCGTCAGACTCCACCCGACAGGTGAAATGCGGAAAACCAAAGGCTTCCAACTGCTTGGCAAGGTTGGGCAAATGGTTCTTACGAAAATGCTCCGTATCGACCGAAGAAGGCCCTGAGATGATCAATTCCTGCCCTTCCGCGCGCACCTGCAAGTCTTGGTAGAGCCCCTTAAAGCCTTGACTAGCACAAGGTCCTTCCTCAAAGACTTCCCGGTAGTAGGCCTGCAATACATCCGCAGAAAAGTCCGGATTGGCCACTTGGATGGTAAAGGTTGCCTGGTTTCCCGTCTTTGAAAATTCGTCCTTCAAGCGCTGGCGCAATTCCTTAAACAAAGCAATCGGCAAGACTTCCGCAAAAGCAAAGCGGAACTCCCAAACCCGACTAACCTTGTGCACCACGACCTCTTGAATCTCCGCATGCAAAAAGGCACTGGAAGATCGTATCTCCAGCGGCATATCCAGCTGATCCATTAAAATTTCAAAGGTGTTGGACATTGTTTCTCCCTTGATCTTGATTCTTTTGCTCGCTTTTGACTAGCCTACTTTCTAAGCAAAAACAGACCAGTCAAAAAACATTCGTAACCCTTATTTTATCACAATTTAAGGATTAATTCGAGGGAGAAGTGAAGACGAAAAAATCACCGCTCGTCCGGTGATTCCTCTTCATCTTTCATTTATTCAGTTAGGCCTGACCCATCATTTATAATGCATCCCAATGATGATGGGCATACGGAAGTCCTATTTACACCATTGGCACCGTTTGAAACATCTGAAGCCTTGAGCAAGATCTGCCATGAATACAATCAAATAACAGGAAATTTTGAAGTGGAACCTCTGATTGCGATTCCTATTTTTATTCATGATTTCTTATGTATCCGTCCCTTCAATGGTGGAAATGGGAGAATGAACCGATTATTAACGAACCTATTATTATATCGAAGTGATTTCTATGTAGGGAATATCTCCTTAGAAGTTTTAAGAACAGCAGGACAGCATTGGCATGAAGAAAACGAGGGTGTACTATCTATGAAATATCTTCTAGGAACCATCCTTGCAGTCTACAAAGCATTCGAAGAGCGATTTCCCATCATCGAGTAAAAGCTTCCTGCTCTGAAACTAGGACGATTCATCAAGCAAGATATCCCAGATCTCTGTTCATCCCTCAGCATTAGTTCCATTGAAGGCTTACTAAGAAAATTAGTAACTAGAGGCGAGATCCAGAGAGAAGGTATCGGAAGAGCCACAAAATATAAGTGATTAAAATAATGTATTAAAATATCTTAAAAATGCAACTGTAATTGAGGCAATTGTTTTTATTTGTGGTATTGGGAACACTGATCAACTGACCAAAGCCATTAGGATTTTCGAAACTTTAAGAAACTAAAAAAATAGTCAACGTATAGCCTTGAAATCTAAAAAGGAGAGAACCAATTCGGTTTTCTCCAGGTTGTAACTTTTCATCAACCCACTACAGTTGATACAATTAAAAATAAACACCTTACACCTGATATATTAAAACAAGCGAAACAAATCTTCAAAATATATTTTAGCCTCATTAAAATTACAATAGACCATTTAGTTTATCAACATCACCTTTTTCAGCTTCAGGATGTTCTTCAAGCCAATTAATATAGCCTTCTTGCAATTTTTCCTCATATTTCCCGGTATAACCTTCAAAAATAATATTTTCAATATTCTCATGATTAAAATAGGAAATTTTATCAGGTTCTAAACCTATTATCTGATTGATAGCTGCGTAATCAAAATATATTGATTTATCATCAATATTTAAAACAGGTCTTCTTAAGACTATCATTAAAGGAACCGTTCCTTCATTTAAATATACTACTGTCCCTAGTGGTAAAAGATTATTATTCGACATATTTTTCTCCTTTAAAATTCATTTTTGTTTTTTTTATAATCATATTCAATTTCTCGAGTATCTGTGAATTCAAGTCCTCTATAGAAGAGGATGACCGTTAAATATAGGATCAATCCCAAAAACAACCTCAGTTGGACAAAATAAGCTAGGAAAAGAACCATAGAGCTTAAAAAAGCTATCGCAAACAGCTGACGTTTTCTCATCTTTCTCATTTACCACACCTCAGTCCCATTTGTTGATTTTTGGATATATTCTAAAGCTTTTATCTCACCAACTAATTCTATCTGTTCTCCGTTTTTTTCAACAAATCTTTTTAATTGAATATATCTAGCAACAGTGACAAGCCATAGTGTTACTATTATAGCAACAAGAACTAAAAATACATTCGTAAATCCTTCCCTGATTTCTAAATCGAGATTAGGTTTTCCAAAAAAGATATCCATAGGGATGATTTTTCTAAACATTCTAACAAATAAAAGACCTAGAGGAACTCCAATTAAAGTAGAAAGATTCGTTGAAACTTTTTGTAAAAATACATTATTTTTAAACGAATATTTAGTCTTATAAACCTTTCGATATCTATCAAAAGGAATTTTACTATTACGTTTGATTATGTATTCATCACCGTTTTCAGAAATGAATAAATAATATCCCCACAACGGAGTCTTACCGTTTAAACTAATATTGTAACACTTACCTTTTATTACCATGAAAACAAACCTTTCGCTACATTAACAACACCATTCCATCCTGCTACTACTGCTTTACCAACATTATCCTCAAAATCTTTTACTGCTGGAATAGTTTCACGAAGAAAATCATTTGCAATCCCTACTCCTACCCCTATACCTATAGATGCTAAAACCGGTAATCCAGCTGTACCTAATGCTAATCCAGCCAAACCTTCAACCGCTAATGCCGCTCCTGTTGTGACAATACCACTTCCAATAGCTGAATCGACTGGGTTCCCTTGAATAATATCAATTCCAATACCAGCAATCAAACCAATGCTGTTGCTAAATGCCTTACCTGCGAACTTTGCTGATGATTCAATTGTTTCTTCTGTAGCTTCCATTGCGGCTTTTGTTGCTCCTGGTGTCTTCCCCATAATTCTACCATCTTTTAGTTTTATTGAATACCTATTTGCCCTAATTTTAGCACTTTCTTCAGCAGCCTTTTGAACACCTTTTTTGACAACTTTATTTTCTACAGCATCACCAACCCGATTTAATGCTAGCTCTTTCATAAAGTTTTCTGGTAAACCTGTAATTTTTTCATATATAAATTTTTCAGGATTCCATACTTTATTTTCTGATTCTTGCTTTTTATCATAGTCATCTATTGTTTTTTGAAGTTTTTCTGGAATTTGTCTATTTGGATAACGTGACATATACCTTTTTGATACCTTAATATCATTTTCATTTAGTTCTTTACCACTTTCAGTTTTCTCAAGAACCTTTTGATAATCTTCATCAATCTTGGCTTTCTTATCCCATTCGCCTTCGATACTCTTAGCCCAGTTCAACGTTTTCCCAGAATGCTTTGGGAATGTTCCACCGAAACTTGCAAAATCACCATGAATCATATTCAGACCTGCTGTGAGATTTTTTACCACAGTGT
>CAUTRO010000069.1:0-6817 GCA_963540685.1 uncultured Streptococcus sp. | reverse complement strand
GATGAAGAAAAAAAAGAAGCTCTACTCAAATTAAAAAAGGAAAAAAGTATTCTGGAAGATGTCATCCTTTCAACCTGTAACCGGACAGAGTTGTATCTGGTTGTTGACCAACTGCATACTGGTCGCTATTATTCCAAGCATTTTTTAGCAGATTGGTTTCAGATTGACATCGAAGAACTAGAGCCTTATCTTACGTTTAAAGAAGGCAATGAGGCATTAGAACATTTATTTAGAGTATCCATTGGCTTAGATTCCAAGATTGTGGGTGAAACGCAAGTTCTCGGTCAATTAAAGCAGGCCTTTTTGAGCGCGCAAGAAATTGGAACGACAGGGATCGTCCTCAACCAAGCTTTTAGGCAAGCAGTGACCTTTGCGAAAAGAATGCACGATGTCTACCGGATCAATGCCCGTCCCATGTCAATCGGTTTGACCTCTTTACAAATGTTGGATAAGGAAGACCTTGATTATGAGAATACAAAAATCGTAGTCATCGGATTAGGGGAAATCGGCCAATTGGTAACCAAGTATGTTCTCCAACGTCCCTTTCAGTCAATCCGCTTAGTTAACCGTACCCTTTCCAAGGCCAATCCTTATTTAACAGAAGACCGTATTCAGGCTTATTCTTGGGATCAGTTAGAAGAAGCCGTGAAAGATGCGGATATTATTTTCACTGCTATCAAGTCTGAAGGATATATTCTCTATCCACATATGGTGAAAGCAGGAGCGATTGTATTCGACTTGTGTTTACCACGGACCTGTCATCCAAATTCGGCCATTACCATTCACAATATCGAAAATATTACCAGTGAATTGCAAGCCTTTTTTGAGGAAAGAAATGAGATTGCTAAGAATATCGAAGCAGAGATCTCGAGTGAACTGGTGAACTTTGAAGAGTGGAAGCAACAGTTAGGCATTATTCCCCTGATTCAAGAGATTCGAGAAAAAGCGATTCAGGCTCAGGAATCGGCCATGGAAAGTTTATTACGTAAACTTCCAGATTTGACAGAACGAGAAAAGAAGCAGATTTCCAAGCATATGAAGAGCATTATCAATCAGATCTTGAAGGAGCCTTTGTTGCAATTAAAAGAAATGTCTGTGGGTGAAAATTCTGAATATGATATTGCCTTAATTGCTAAAATTTTCGATCTTCATAGTGGAAAGGGAGTAAACCATGAGAAGGATTAAAGTCGGAACGAGAAAAAGTCAGTTGGCCATGACCCAGACCAAAATGGTAGTAGAGCGCTTAAAAGAATGCCATCCTGATGTTGAATTTGAGTTGGTCCCTTATAAAACCCAAGGAGATCGGTTGGTTCATGTATCTCTTCAAACTATTGGTGGGAAAGGGGTCTTCGTCAAAGAAATTGAGCAGGCGCTCTTAAATAAAGACATCGATATAGCTATCCATAGTTTAAAAGATGTTCCTTCTATCCTCGTGGACGGATGTACCATTGGGGCCATTCCGGAGCGAGAAGATGTCAGAGACTGTCTGATTTATAGAGAGGAAGGCATGACGCTTGAAACTCTTCCACAAGGGGCAGTTGTAGGGACCAGTAGTATTCGACGCCAGGTCCAACTTCAGAGTTTAAGAAGTGATCTCCAATTCAAACCCTTACGGGGGAATATTGATTCGAGAATCCGCAAGTTACAAGAAGGCGAATGCGATGCCATCGTGCTAGCTGCTGCGGGCTTAAAACGGATTGGGTATTTGGATCAGTCACCTTCTCTCAATATAGAATTTTTAGATCCTCATACATTTATTCCTGCTGTTTCACAAGGGGCCTTAGCAGTCGAATGCCGGGAAGATGATGAGGAAGTCCTAAATCTATTGACTGCGATTCATGATCAGGAAGTAGAAAACTGCATCCAATTGGAAAGAAGCTTCCTAAGTTTGATGAATGCGGATTGTACCTTTCCGGTAGGAGCTCATGCTCAATATATCGAGGGGCAATACCAGTTGAAGACCATGTTGGCAGATGGTAAGGATCGTTGCCTGTATGTATCTCTCACTTCTGAGGATGGGAGCGATCTTCCCAAACTGGCTTTGGAGCAATTAATGGAAAAAGGAGCCTTAACAGACAAATGGTGGGAAGCTTAATTATTTTTACAAGAGAACAAGAACCCTCTGTCGAATTACAAACGTTACTGGATCAGAACCAAGTCAGATGGTTGCATGCGCCACTTATTTGCACACAAGGCAATCCCCTTCCACTCATTTTTGAAGAAAAACTAGCCAAAGCTGATTGGGTCTTTTTTACAAGTGCCAATACCGTTCAATTATTTCTTCCCTATTTGAGACCCGATTTAAAGATTGCCTCGATCGGAAGTCAGACCAGTAAGTTATTAAGAGAACATCAACTAGATGTCACCTTTGAGTCCAGTAGCCAGTATGGAGTGGACTTTATCAAGGAGTGGGCTAGTCAATATGGGGACCAGCAAAAGATTCTCTTCCCTCATAGTGATTTGGCCAATCCGACCTATCCAAAGATGTTACAGGAATTGGGACATGACGTTTATGCTTGGCCTCTTTACCAAACGGTTGCCAATCAAGAGGGAGTCACTAAAATAAGAGACATCTTGTCCTTAGAGGAAAAATGTGTATGGACCTTTGCCAGTCCGTCGGCCTGGGATGTTTTTTATCAAGAGGGGCTTTCATTGCCAAAGCATCACCAAATTGGTGTCATTGGAGAGACCACAGCGAAAGCTGTTTTAGATTGCGGGGCCTCTGTCAACTATATTCCTTCTAGTCCCTCCATGCTACAATTGGTAGAGGTAATCATAAAGGAGATACAAGATCATGAATTTTAAAAGACATCGTAGACTTAGAAAAAATTCTCTCATGAGAGATTTGGTTAGAGAAACGACTGTAAGCGTCAATGACTTTATTCAACCGCTTTTTGTAAAAGAAAATCTAGAGAAAAAAGAAGAAGTGGCTTCCATGCCAGGTGTTTTTCAATTTGCTTTAACAGATCTTTTAGAAGAGGTGGAATCTTGTGTGCAACTTGGGATTAAAGCCTTTATTCTATTTGGCATCCCTGCAGAAAAAGACGAAGTTGGTTCACAGGCCTCTAGCCCAGACGGGATCGTTCAAAAAGCCCTGCGCTTGATTAAGCAAGACTATCCAGATCTCATTCTAATTGCAGATACCTGTCTCTGTGAATTTACTAGTCATGGACATTGTGGCATCCTAGATGGTGAAAGGGTTGTGAATGACCTTTCTTTGGACCGCTTAGTCCAAGTAGCTATTAGCCAAGCAGAAGCCGGAGCAGACATTATCGCTCCTTCGAATGCCATGGATGGATACGTCGCGGCGATTCGTGAAGGCTTGGACAAGTCTGGCTTTGACATGGTACCGATTATGTCTTATTCGGTTAAATTTGCCTCTAGTTTTTATGGACCTTTCCGGGATGCCGGTGAGAGTGCACCTGCTTTTGGTGACCGAAAGACTTACCAGATGGATCCAGCTAATCGCCTCGAAGCTCTCCGGGAAGCGCAAAGCGATGAAGAAGAAGGAGCAGATTTCCTCATGGTGAAACCAGCCCTTGCCTTCTTAGATGTCTTGAGAGATCTAAGAAATCAAAGCGATCTTCCTCTAGTAGCTTATAATGTCAGTGGGGAATACAGTATGGTGAAGGCGGCTGCTGCTCAAGGTTGGATTGATGAGCGTTCTATTGTGATGGAAAGTCTCATCGGGATGAAGCGGGCAGGAGCGGATTTGATTATTACCTATTTCGCTAAAGATGTAGCAGGGTATTTGAAAGGCTAGGATAAAAGATGAAACGAACACAGTCAAATGAGTACTTCAAGGAAGCAGAATCCATTTTCCCAGGTGGTGTCAATAGTCCTGTACGAGCTTTTAAGGCAGTAGGTGGCAATCCTCTTTTTATTGACCATTCGCAAGGAGCTTACCTCTATGATGTGGATGGCAATCAATTTGTGGATTACGTACTTTCATGGGGACCTATGATTTTAGGACATGCTCGGAAAGAAGTGCTTGAGGAAGTGCAAGTAGCTCTAAGGGAAGGAACCAGTTACGGTGAAATTAAATTAGGCAAACTTATTAAAGAACGCTTGCCTTTCGTAGAGAGAATCCGCATGGTGAATTCAGGAACAGAGGCAACCATGAGTGCCATTCGTTTAGCGCGTGGGATTACCAAACGACCAAAGGTAGTGAAATTTATTGGTTGCTACCATGGACATAGTGATTCTTTCTTGGTACAAGCTGGATCTGGTGTAGCAAGCTTTGGTATTGCAGATTCAGCAGGTGTGATACCTGAGGTGGCGCGTGAAACCATTGCCCTTCCTTATAACGATCTAGAAGCTTTACGGACCTGCTTTGAAGAACATGGTGCAGAAATTGCCTGTGTCATTGTAGAAGCTGTTGCCGGCAATATGGGCTTGATTCCAGGTCACAAAGAATTTATTGAGGAGATCCGCCGTCTCACGACAGAAAGCGGTTCTCTCTTCATCATGGATGAAGTCATGACTGGTTTTCGGGCTCATTACCAAGGGGCAGTGGGCTTGTATCAAGTCGATCCAGATTTGATCTGTCTAGGAAAAGTCATCGGTGGTGGTTTCCCAGTGGCTGCTTTTGGTGGGAAAGCGCGATACATGAATCAAATTGCTCCACTAGGTGATATTTATCAAGCTGGAACTCTATCAGGAAATCCAATCGCCATGGTAGCAGGCTATGAAAACTTACGCCTATTGACCAAGGAAGTCTTTGATCAAACTGTCGAAAAAACGGATTATCTCTGTCAGGGGATCCGTCAGCTAGCAGAAAAACATGGACTAGCCCTCCAAGTGGTCTCTGTCGGAACCATGTTTGGATTTTTCTTCTCAGAAAAACCAGTTTTGAATTTTGAGGATTCGAAACAAGCGGATCACCTACTGTTTGCTAAGTTCCATGGCTTGCTTTTAGAAGAAGGTGTCTATATTGCACCATCTCAGTATGAAAGTAACTTCCTATCAAGTGCCCATTCCTTTGAAGATTTGGATCGTACTTTAGCTGCTTTTGACAAAGCATTTAGTCAGTTGTCATGAAAGGAAGATTATGGGGAAGATTGTTTTAGTCACGGGCGGTGCTCGTAGTGGCAAATCCTCCTTTGCTGAATCCAAACTCTTGCAGAAGGAAGGGGTTTGTTACATAGCAACTGGTCTCGTGATGAAAGAGGATCCTGAATGGCAGGAGCGGGTCAAGCTCCATCAAGAAAGACGACCACAAAGCTGGGATACGCTTGAGCAGTACCGGGACTTAGCTACCTGGATTGAACAAGACTATCATGGGGATTATTTATTGGACTGTGCGACCATGTTAACCACCAATCGGCTCTTTGATTTGGTCAATGAGTGGTATCCCGAAAAAGGCTTCTTATCGGACGAACAGTTTTTAAGTAAAGCCGAACAAGCCCGTATTTTGGACGCCATGGAATCCGAGTGGTCTCAGATACTTTCTGCCATGAAGAAACGCCAAGCTACTTTTTGGATTGTCACCAATGAAGTAGGTCTCGGTATTGTTCCAGACACTCGTCTAGGACGTTATTTTAGAGATCTTCAGGGTCGGGTCAATCAATTGATTGCAAAGGAGGCAAGTGAAGTCTACTTAGTTATTTGTGGACTAGCACAGCAGTTAAAATGATTTCAGCACTGATTATCTATACACAATTTTTTAGTCGGATTGTGATTCCAAAAGCGGTTGATCTCTCCTATGTTCGAAAAGGAGTTCCAATTTTAACCCTCTTTGGTCTCTTATTAGGACTCATTCCCTCCTTATTTTTTGTTTTGACCTCTTTGGTACTTCCTGATACCATTGCTTGGATTTTGACCTTGTTCTTTGATGTCCTTTTAACGGGTGGCTTCCATTTAGATGGCCTTGCTGATACAGCAGATGGCTTATTCTCTTCTCGTTCCAAGGAACGGATGTTGGAAATCATGAAAGACAGCCGTATCGGTAGCAACGGTGTCATGGCCTTAATTTTCTATTACGGATTGATGATCGCGATGGGACCTTATCTTCCTCAGCCCAAGTGGCTGATTGTCGCTTCTTTATCGATGATTGGGAAGGTTGGGTTGACCATTCAGCTCTACAAGATGCGCTATGCAAGAGAATCTGGTGGCTCTGGAAATTTCTTTTCTGGTACCAAGACCAGTTCGATCCTCTTAGCTCAGATTGTCCCCCTGGCCGTTTTGATTACTGGCTTTGGGCTAAAAGGGCTCCTTGCTTATAGCTTGGTCATTCTTGGGACTCTTGCCTTTCGCTGGTTCGTTTATCAAAAAATTGACGGGGAGACAGGGGATACCCTAGGAGCATCAGTAGAAGTAGCTCAGATATTATTTTTGATAGGAATGATCATATGACAGTAAAAAAGTGGTACCTGATTCGCCATGGAGAAACAGACTTTAATAAAAAACGATTCTTCTATGGGAAAGCGGATGTGTCAATTAATGAGACGGGAAAAGAACAAGCAGTCCTCCTTCATCAATTGATGAAAGGAAGAAATATTTCTCGGGTTTATACCAGTCAGCTCAAAAGAACGCAAGAAACAGCGGCCATTATTTTCCCAGATCAGACCCCCACGGCTTATAAAGCATTGAACGAAAGAGATTTCGGCTTATGGGAGGGAAGGACAGCCAATGAAATTCAAGCAGCCTTTCCATTGGTTTGGGAAGAGTGGCTGGAAAGCCCCTTTGAGGTGACGCCGTCTAAGGCTGAACCCTTCGATAAATTTAAAGCTCGGGTCTGGTCGATTGTCCAGGAGATTCGCGAAACAGCAGATTCTGAAATCGTGATTGTAGGTCACCTAGGAGTTTTACGCCTGAT
>CAUTRO010000068.1:0-6935 GCA_963540685.1 uncultured Streptococcus sp. | reverse complement strand
GTGGGACGACGAAATCGAATTCTAACGAATTACCGATTTCTATCCCACTCTCTTATTTCATATAAATCATCCCTGTACAGGCTTGCTCTGAAAGTTCGACAAAGCCCAGGGACTGGTAAAAGGCTAGATTCTTCTCGCTCCGTTCAGTGACAAGGAGCCGTTGATAGACATTTGGGAAGGTCGCTAAAGCCTCTGTTAAGAGTTTCCTTCCGATACCTTGACGCTGGCGATCTGGTCGTACCAGGAGGTCCTGCACCAAAAGGACAGAGTGGCCATCTCCTACCAAGCGAATGTAAGCAACTAAGTCTTCCTCATCATAGACAGCCAACTGCCAAAGGCTGGCTTTGACAGCTTCTTCTAGCATGGTTGGATTGTTGGTATAATTGGTCCAGCCGACTGAGCTGTAGAGTGCGAGCAGGTCTGTCATCGCTGGAATCTCTTGTTTGTATTCGAACATCTTAACTCCTTTTTAAGCTATAGTGCTGGAAGAAGGCGATCTCCCGGTAAGGGGACTCTTGGCAGACAGCCAGCTCCATCCTGAGCATCGACTCTCTCCAACCTTCTTGGCCTTTGAAGCGATTGTCCTGCAAGCCATAAAAGACGCGAATTCCTTGATAGTCTTTGACTTCAAGGGCTAGGTCTTCTACTGCTACATCCAGATCATAGGCCTGAGCCAAGCCCATGGAGTGGGTTTCCAGGTCCTGACCTGATAAGAGATCCAGAGCTTTATGAGCATCATTTTCAAAGACCACCGTCTGCAGGACGCGGCCAACCTCATTGTGCTTGACGATGGAGAGCAGGCCATCTGGTTTCAAGAGTCGGGTGAATTCCTCAAGAACAACCTTGCGATCTTCTACATACTCCAAGACGTTGTGGCAGAGGATGACCTCAAAGCTGGCATCTTCAAGGCCTGCTAACCGGTCCAGACTTCCAACGAGTTGCTGGTAGGAATGATCCTGGACCCGCAAGGCCACCATTTCCCCATTTGGCTCTACAGCAAGGACTTGGTTTTCTTTCGCTAGGTGATTGGCTACAAGGCCGAAGCCACTGCCAAAATCAAGCACCCGCTTACCCTTGATGTCTTTTAATTGAGCAAAAAGAATATCATAATAGATCTGTCCCCAGGGTTGCCGGATGTTTTCTAAATAGGCTTGAATATTAGCTGCCATCTGGATCCTCCTATTTGTAGTTAAACATCTTGCTGGCGAGCTTGTCTGAGATGCGTGGAAATAGGGTATAGAGCTTGTGGGTCAGGTTCAGGAGCCAAGGAAGATTGAGCTCACGTTTTGGTTTTCCAAAGTTTTTCACAATCTTCTTAGCCACAAAGTCCGGCTCCAAAATATAACGGTCCACAGCTTTGACATAGGTCCCGTCTGGATCTGCCTGGTCAAAGAAAGTGGTTCGAATCGGACCCGGATTAACCGTCGTCACATAGACACCAAAAGGCATGAGTTCCAAGCGTAGGGCATTGGAAAAGCCAATGGCCGCAAACTTGGTCGCCGAATAGAGGCTGGATTTAGCAGTTGCAACCAAGCCCGCCATGCTGACGATGTTGACGATGTGCCCCTTGCCCGTTTCCTTCATTCCCTTAGCGACGATGCGCGATAGATTCATCAGGGCAAAGGTGTTGACCTCAAACATGGCATGAATTTGCTCATTGGTGATCTGACCAAATTCTTCAAAGATTCCATAGCCAGCATTATTGACCAAGACATCGATCTTTCCATAACGCTGATGGAGCTCTACGACAAGCTTTTGGACAGCTGAAGAATCTGTGATATCTAGCCCGATGCATTCAGCCTGAGGATGGTCGGCATAGAGGTCTTCCAGTTTTTCTTGATTTCTCCCTAAGAGAATGAGCCGGTCTTCAGGGAGGAGCTTGACCATTTCCTGAGCTAGGCCTCCACTTGCTCCTGTGATAATAATGGTTCGCATCTTAGATCTCCACTTCTTCTAGGTCCTTGACCACATGGACCTTGTCAAAAATAGTTGCGGCATCCTTGCGCAATTGGCTGACGTCCTTGGAGAGGAAGCGGGCGCTGATATGGTTGAGAAGAAGGCGTTTGGCCCCTGCTTCACGCGCTACTTCTGCCGCTTGCATATTGGTCGAGTGTCCGTGCTTCCGAGCAATCTTCTCATCGCCCTTGCCATAGGTGGACTCATGGACGAGGACATCGGCATTGACCGCCAGTCTGACGCTGGCATTTGTCTTACGTGTATCGCCTAGGATGGTGATGACCTTACCAGGTCGAGGGGCTGAAATATAATCCGCAGCAATAATCTGGGTGCCATCCTCTAATGTCACATCTTGGCCGTTTTTGACTTTTCCAAAGAGCGGTCCAAATGGAACCCCTGCTGCTTTGAGCTTGTCCGCATTCAGCGTTCCTTCCAAGTCTTTTTGCATGATGCGGTAGCCCACACAAAAAATGGTGTGGTCCAAGGCCTCGGCATAGACTGTGAATTTGTCTGTCTCCATGATTTTCCCAAGTGAACCTTCATCGAATTCATGAAAATGAATACGGTAAGGCAGGCGAGAACCCGATACGCGAAGACTGGTCATCACAAAGGATTTGATCCCTGCTGGACCATAAATATCCAGATCTGTCTGCTCTTCATTGGCCTGAAAGGCCCGACTAGAGAGGAAACCTGGCAAACCAAAAATATGGTCCCCGTGTAGGTGGGTGATAAAAATCTTGCTAACCTTTCGCGGACGAATGGTCGTTTCTAAAATTTGATTCTGTGTCGCCTCGCCACAATCAAAGAGCCAGACTTCATTGATCTCATCTAGTAATTTGAGCGCTAGGCTCGATACATTTCGGGCTTTTGAGGGTTGCCCAGCTCCCGTTCCTAAAAATTGAATGTCCATTGTCTACTTTCTATCTATATAAATCATGGCCGTCCGGTTCTCTGAACGGAACGAAAGGTTGCCTGGGTAGGCCTGCGCCAGCTCAAGAAGCTCCTCTTGGTTATAACCCGACAGTTTTAAGCGTCCATCTTCTAAGGTCAATAAGTCAGAAAGATCTGTGAGAGCCTCTGTTTTAGTAACCACTTCTGGGCCAGCCTCTTGCATGCAGATCTTGCCTTCTTTTTTAAAGACCAAACAATGCGGAAAGATCTCTGCGATTTCGAATAAAATCGAAGGCGTGATCGCTGCCGCTGGATGTTCAGCAAAGACACAGGCTACCTCCTCATTTACATAAGCCAAACCGTAAGACTTACCCGACAAATTGAGGCGGATAAAGGGCTTACGTTCATCAAAGCTTTGCTCAACGGTGAACAGGTCAAATGCCCGGCTCAAGTCCAAGAAATAATCCATGGCCACCTTGGGGCTCTTCTTTTGGTAGAGCTCAGCGAAATAAGCGTTAATCACACTTGGCGGAGGTGTAATCATACGGAGCCGCAAGTCCTCAGGGATGGTGCTTAATAGATTGTTCAGATAGACCCGATCGAGACTGGTATAGCCCCCATATTTTATTGCTACATCAACGTAATCCGTCATAAATTTCTTCCAACTTCCACTTATTTTTCTCTGCGATATAGCCTTGAATGACCTCGACATCTTCTTCAAATTCTCGCTGGTCAATAATCGCGACCGTCTCTAGGTCATGTGTCCGATAGGATTTTGAAAAGGGAACGCGAATGGTAAAGGGAACAAAGAGCTCTCTCAGTTTTTCAAGTAGCAAAGCCTGCAGATCCTCACGGGCTGTTTCAGAGCGAGCTGAAACCAGGCGGTAAGGTGTCTGGGTTGGTGTAAAGTCCGCTACTTTATCCACTTTGTTGTAAAGAGTCAGGCGAGGGATCTCTAGCATATCCAGATCCTTCATGATAGAGAGAACGGTCTTTTCATGCTCTTCATGATTGGGATCAGAGGCATCGATAACATGGACCAAAAGATCCACATTCTTACTTTCCTCCAACGTTGACTTAAAGCTCGAAACCAACTCTGTTGGTAAATCTTGGATAAAGCCAACCGTATCGGTCAGCGTCACTTGCAGATTGCCTGTTAGATGGATGCTCTTGGTTGTAGCATCCAAGGTCGCAAAGAGTTCATCTGCTTCATATTGGCTCTTACTGGTCAGCTGATTCATAATGGTCGACTTGCCTGCATTGGTATAGCCGATCAAACCGATCTGAAAGACGGGTGATTCCAAGCGTTTTTCACGAAGAGTTTCCCGGTTCTTTTCAACAGCCTTGAGCTGGCGTTCAATATCGGTTATTTGATTGCGAACGCTCCGGCGGTTCAACTCCAACTGGCTTTCCCCTGGTCCACGAGAACCAATTCCCCCGGCCTGACGGCTGAGCATGATTCCTTGACCAACAAGGCGTGGCAAGAGGTATTTAAGCTGGGCCAAGTGCACCTGCAACTTCCCTTCATGACTCCTAGCCCGCATGGCAAAGATGTCTAAAATCAGCTGCATCCGATCAATGACCTTAACCCCAAGGATTTCTTCTAAATTGACATTTTGCCGGGGTGTCAGACGGTTATTGACCACCACTGTCGTAATCTCGTCTGCTTCGACCATTTGTGCGATTTCTTCTAGTTTTCCTGAGCCGACAAAGGTCTTGGTATCGTACTTCTCCCGCTTTTGTGTATAAGAGCCCCGGACATCTCCACCGGCTGTTTTAGCAAGGCTAGCCAACTCCTCCATCGACATATCAAAATTGTCCATGCCTTGAAGTTCCACACCAACCAAAAGGATGCGTTCTTGTTTCTTTTCTGTTTCAATCATGCTCTAAAAACTCCTTTACATCTGCAAGAACCTTCTCCTTGAAGTGGGGGGCAGAAATGGCGTAAAAGGTTACTTCCATCCGATTTCGAAACCAGGTCAGCTGCCGTTTGGCAAAACGCCGGGTGTTGCGCTTAAGAGTCTCACTGGCTTCATCAAGGCTTTGCTCCCCCTTAAAGTAAGGAAAGAGTTCCTTGTAGCCAATCCCTTTACTAGCTTGCACATCTGGGTAATGGTCATAGAGCCAACGGGCTTCCTCTAGTAAGCCCTCCTCTAGCATGCGATCTACTCGGCGATTGATGCGATCATAGATCAAGGACCGGTCATCATCTAGACAGATCAGATAGGGTTCATAGTCCGTCTCTTCGTTTGCTAGGTCTTTCCCAAAATGCGCAATTTCAAGAGCCCGCATGGCCCGCCGGCGATTGATCTGAGGAATCACCAGGCCTTTCTCCGTCACCCTTTGGTACAAGTCTTCATCCGCTAGCAAGTCTAATTGACCCCGATAGGCTAGAATCTCTTCATGAGGAACTTCACCACCGAGATGATAGCCTTCGAGAAGACTTTGGATATAGAGACCCGTCCCGCCTGCAATGATGGGCAACTTCCCTCGAGCTGTGATATCCTCGATGGCCTGCTTGGCTTCCTCTACAAAATCAAAAGCCGAGTAAGACTCGGTTACCTCCCGTACATCGATCAAATGATGGGGAGCCGCAGCTTGCTCCTCTGGCGTCGCCTTGGCTGTTCCAATATCCAGCTTCCGATAGACTTGCTGGCTATCGCCACTGATGATTTCACCATTGAGGGCTTGGGCCAAATTGATCGCAAGACTGGTCTTTCCAACAGCAGTCGGTCCCACAATCACAATTATCTTGGTTTTCATCGTTTTTCCTTGCAAAATTCACGTTTTTTCGTTACCATATATTATAACATAAAAATTTAAAGTTCAGAAAAGGAGAAATTCTCATGGCTAAAGGATTTGGTAAAGGTTTTGTTACTGGTGTTGCTGGTACAGTTGCGGCTGTCGCAGGTGCAGTTTACACATTCAAGAAAAAAGTAATCGAGCCAGAAGAACAAAAAGCAGCTTTCATCGAAGAAAACCGCAAAAAAGCAGCACGTCGTCGTGTCTCACACTAATCCTAAAAAAAGCTCCGGGCAACCGGAGCTTTTTTTGCTGAAGAAAAAGTCCATTTTGGAAAATTTTCTTTTACTGGTATGTTTTGTCAAGATAAGCTAACACAAGTAATGCTAAAAGAATTAGAATGATATATGTTGTGTTTATTCAAACATATACTGAAACTTTCCGCCGTGAGAAAAGTGCTAGAAACACGATGGTTTCTAGCACTCGGGAGTTTTGAAACTTTAGGTTCAAAACTAAGTCATGGAACTTCTTCGAAGTTCGCTGACGTCCGTACTCACCTAAGGAAAGTTTCTATGATGTCGTTCGTCTTCAATCTAAAAGCTCCGGTTTCCCGGAGCTTTTAAATTGAAATATCACCGTTCTTTAATCATCTTCGTTGCGATCTCCAAGAGTTCTACTCCCATCTGAAAGTGCTCATCTAACAAATCATAGACAGCATCTTCAGACAAGACACCACAAGGAAGATCGGCTGGGAAGTCAGCTTGATGAGACAGCTCTAAATCATCAAAATAAACCTGACTACTATAATAATCACGCAGTTGGATATAGCTCTCTTGATGCTCTTTTAGCCGATCCACTGCCTGTTTGGTTTCTTCCAAAGTTTTGGCATAGTCGTTCAAATAACCTTCCATTCTTTGGATCCGTTCGATATTTTCCTGTGCAAATGCCATGATTTACTCCACTTTCACCACTTCTAGATGAGGGCCACCTAGAAGCACGAGGTATTTTTTAACGTGCTCTTTGCCATAAGAACGACGAAGAGCTTCTGCATAGAGATCGAGCTGATCCCGGTAGCGTTCAACCAACTGGCTAGGAACCTTGTAGTGATCCGTCTTATAATCAAAGAGCAGGATCCGGTCTTCTAGCACCAAGTAACCATCCAAAATCCCCCGCACGACGAAGTCCTCACCACTGGCTGGATCTTTCTTCAGCATGGCAAAGGGAGCTTCGCGACGAACACGTGGGGCTTCTTTTTGAAGCAAGGTCCCCAAAGGTGTCTCATAAAAAGCAAGGATGGCCTCTAGCTTGATGCGGGCTTTGACCGCTGGCTCTGCTTGGACTTGCTC
>CAUTRO010000067.1:0-6940 GCA_963540685.1 uncultured Streptococcus sp. | reverse complement strand
GGACGAATACAAACGTGTCCTCAATCCGCAACATTACCCAGTTGACTTGGCCAAGGACTTATGGCAAGATAAGATGGATCTGATTGATCAGATGCGTCAGAAAACCTTGGGAGGTGAAGAAGAATGAGTCTACAAGAAGATATAATTGCCCAATTAGGAGTTAAGCCGGTTATTGATCCTCAAGAAGAAATTCGCCGCTCGGTTGATTTTTTGAAAGAATACTTGCAAAAACATCCCTTTCTGAAGACCTTTGTCTTAGGAATTTCAGGAGGACAGGACTCTACCTTAGCTGGTCGCTTGGCTCAATTGGCCATGGAAGAAAAGCGCGCAGAGACTGGAGATACCAGTTATCAGTTTGTTGCTGTCCGCTTGCCCTACGGAGTCCAAGCGGATGAAGCAGATGCTCAAAAAGCCTTGGCCTTCATCCAGCCAGATGTCAGCCTAGTCGTGAACATCAAGGAATCGGTTGATGCCATGGAACGTGCTGTGGAAGCGACAGGGACGGATGTCACTGACTTTAACAAGGGCAATATCAAGGCGCGGAGCAGGATGATTGCTCAGTATGCATGCGCGGGTGCTTATAGTGGAGCCGTCATTGGGACGGACCATGCAGCCGAAAACATTACAGGTTTCTTCACCAAATTTGGAGATGGCGGGGCCGATATCCTTCCTCTCTATCGTCTCAACAAGCGCCAAGGAAAACAATTGCTTAAAGCCTTAGGAGCTGATCCTGCTCTCTATGAGAAAATCCCAACTGCAGATTTGGAAGAAGAAAAACCAGGTGTTGCTGATGAAGTAGCGCTGGGTGTCACCTATAATGAAATCGATGATTACCTAGAAGGCAAACAAGTGAGCCCAGAAGCTCAAGCAACTATTGAAAAATGGTGGTACAAAGGCCAACACAAACGCCATTTACCAATTACAGTATTTGATACCTTCTGGCGTTTATAAAAAAGAAAAAGTCGGTTGAGCCGACTTTTTTTAAAACAGATAGGAGAAAAGAGAATGAGGAAATTGGGTTCTATTGAACTGGAGACCAATCGTTTATTATTAAGACGCTTTGTTGTAGAGGATGCACAGGCAATGTTTGAAAATTGGGCGTCTGACACAGATAATCTTACATATGTGACTTGGAATCCGCATCCAAATCCTCAAGTAACTCGGGCTTCGATCGAAAGGTGGCTCCTTCATTACCAAGAGAAAAATAGCTACAAATGGGCAATTTGCAAAAAAGATGATCCTGCACAAGTGATAGGTGATATCAGTGTTGTTTCTCAGGATCCACAAAAAGAAATATGTGAAATTGGCTATATTCTAGGGAAAAAATTCTGGGGGCAAGGTCTGATGACAGAAGCCCTCCAGGCAGTTCTACACTTTTTGTTGCTAGAAGTGGGATTCAAGGAAGTGCAGGCCAAGTATGTCAGTTTGAATCCTGCTTCAGGAAGGGTCATGGCAAAAGCTGGAATGCATTATCTTGAAACTCTCCCAAATGCGGTCGCTAGAAAAGGCTATGTCGGAGATCAAATCATCTACACGATCCATTCTTCTGACCTTTAAAACAATTTTTACTTGAAGATTTTGGTCAATGGTCTATAATGGTAAGTAGCTTTACAAAGGAGAATCTTATGTCAGAATTAACGCAAGAATTTACAGACCAACTTTATACGAATTACCAAGCAAATGTGAAATTTGCGGCTCTCGAAAATGCCATCACCCACAATGGGATTCATGCAGCTTTAGAGACACGCAAAAGTGCAGTAGAAAACACACCCGTCTTTTCTCTTGATTTGACCAAGGACAAGGTGACAAACCAAAAAGCATCAGGGCGTTGTTGGATGTTTGCGGCCTTAAATACCTTCCGTCACAAGATGATCTTGAACTTCCGATTAGAGGATTTTGAGTTGTCCCAAGCTCATACCTTCTTCTGGGATAAATACGAAAAATCCAACTGGTTCTTAGAGCAAATCATTGCGACAGCGGATCAGGACTTGACTAGCCGCAAGGTGGCCTTCCTCCTTCAAACCCCTCAACAAGATGGTGGTCAATGGGATATGGTCGTTTCCCTCTTTGAAAAGTATGGGGTTGTGCCCAAGTCAGTTTATCCAGAATCCATCTCTTCTAGCAATAGCCGAGAGCTCAATAGCTACTTAAACAAATTGTTACGCCAAGATGCTCAAATCATTCGTGAATTGCTTGCAAGTGGAGCAGATCAAGCGACGGTTCAGAGCAAGAAAGAAGAGCTTCTACAAGAAATCTTTAATTTCTTGGCTATGTCTCTGGGTTTGCCCCCTCGCACATTTAGTTTCTCTTACCGCGATAAGGACAACAACTTCCACACAGAAGCTGGCTTGACGCCTCAAAGCTTTTATAAAAAATATGTGGATCTTCAGTTGGAAGACTACGTTTCTGTTATCAATGCGCCTACGGCAGACAAGCCTTATGGTCAGTCCTATACAGTTGAGATGCTTGGGAATGTGGTTGGTAGCCGTGAAGTCCGCTACCTAAACGTTCCTATGGAGCGCTTGAAGGAGTTAGCTATTGCCCAAATGAAAGCCGGGGAAACTGTTTGGTTTGGATCGGATGTCGGCCAAGTCAGCAATCGCAAAGCTGGAATCCTTGCGACAGATGTCTACGACTTTGAAGCAGGAATGGATATTCAGCTGACCCAAGATAAGGCAGGGCGTTTGGATTATGCAGAAAGTCTCATGACCCATGCCATGGTCTTGACTGGCGTGGATCTAGATGAAGCTGGCCGCCCTCTCAAATGGAAGGTTGAGAATTCTTGGGGAGAAAAAGTCGGAACCGATGGTTACTTTGTAGCTTCCGATGCCTGGATGGATGAATACACCTACCAGATCGTTGTCCGCAAGGAACTGTTGACAGCGGAAGAATTTGCTGCTTATGAGGCAGAACCGATTGTCCTAGCTCCATGGGATCCGATGGGGGCTTTAGCAAAATAATCAAACAAAAAGAGTCGAAAGGCTCTTTTTGTTTACTTGTAGATAAAAAGGGAGGAAAACCTAACCAAAGAAAAATTGCAGGTTTTAGTCGTTTAAGAAAAAATTGTGTCGGTTTGCTTACCTGATGAATATTGAAAAAGGCCGGGGAAGACCCGGCCTTTTGACGGTATTATTCGTTATGATTGTTAGTATCTTGAGAAGGAGATTCAGATGCTTTAGATGAATTTTCTTCACTAGAAGAACTAGATGCAGGTTCTTCATAGGTATACTGCTCAGTAGAATAACTTGGTTCATTGTAGTAATTATAGTTGTTCTTACCATTGTTTAGGTAGAGGTAAGATCCACTGCGATAAAGACCACTTGGTTGCGTCCAATCTGTATGACCAGAGTTATTATTGTTAGCAAGATAGAGCATCATCTGACGGTAAACATCTGTTGCTACCTGAATTCCGTTGTCTAATACCGGAGTCAAGCGATTTGAATAACCAGTCCAGACGGCCATAGCATATTCAGGTGTGTATCCAACGAATGATTCATCTGGTACTACAATACTTGAATAACCTGTATTTTTTGTTAACTTATTGACTTCGTTATCATCGTAGTTTGATGTACCTGTCTTACCAGCTTGGTAGATTCCCGAAATGGCAGCATTTGTACCGGTACCAGACAAGAGAACTGTCTTCATCATATCAGTCATCATGTAGGCAGTTGTTGCTTTCATTGCACGGGTTCCTTCGGACTCAAATTCCTTGGTTGTGCCATCACTAAAGACGACCCGACTGACATAGGATGGTTTGTAATAGGTCCCACCGTTGGCAAAAGCAGCATAGGCAGCAGCCATTTTTTCACTGCTAGCCCCGTATTTATTGCTAGAATCGCTCGTGTTACTTGAGATCGCATTGGCGTATACCATTTCTGGGTAATCGATCCCTAAACCATTGAGGAATTTCTTAGCTTGTTTAAGACCAACTTTTTCCAGTGCCTTCACCGCAGGCACGTTACGAGATTGTTGAATTGCGTAGGTCATAGTAATGCTACCATAGTAAGAACGGTCCCAGTTGTATACAGGTGTTGATGAATGAGGGAAGTTATACGGCGCATCTGTAATGGTAGCGGCCGTAGAGGTATATTCCTCATGCTCAAGAGCTGGTGCATAGGCTGAGATTGGCTTCATTGTTGAACCCCAGTCACGGTTCGTTTCGACCGCTTGGTTTGTACCAAAGGAAACATTGCTAGATTGGTGACGAGAACCGAGCTGAGCAATGACTTTACCAGTATTGACATCAATAACGGTAGAGGCTACTTGCATTTCATCGTCTGGATAATTGACATATTCATCTGTATTGTAGATATCCCATAGTTTCTTTTGGGCTTCTGTATCAACGTTTGTATAGACATCCATCCCAGTCGTCAACAAATTGTAGCCCGTTTCTTCTTCAACCTGCTCGATGACTTCTTTCAGGTAATTATCCATGTAAGCTGGATAACTGCTTGAAGAGCTAAGACTTTGAAGACCATCTGTAACAGGTGTATTCACCGCCGCTTCGTATTGTTTATTGGAAATGGTCTTCATATCGAGCATTTCTTTTAAGACTAAGTTTCGGCGTTGTAGTGCCGCTTCGGGATGAGAATAAGGATCGTATTGGTTAGGCGCTTGAGGCATTCCTGCTAGAAGCGCTACTTGAGGGAGTGATAGGTCTTTTAGGTCTTTTCCATAATAACTTTTAGCAGCTGTCTGCATTCCGTAGTTCCCATTCGCCATAAATACTTTATTAACGTAATAGGTCAAGATTTCTTGTTTGGTTGCTTTCTTTTCCAACTGGGTTGCTAACCAAGCTTCTTGAATCTTACGTGATAGGGTACGATCGGAAGCGGAAGTTGAGAAATAGGTTAATTTGATCAATTGCTGCGTCAAGGTTGATCCCCCTTGGCTTCCTCCTCGTAAGTTGTGAAGGAAGGAGCCACCAATCCGAATGATATCGACGCCACGGTGATTGAAGAATCGGTGGTCCTCAATCGCCACGATAGCGTTAACCAAATCGGTAGGGATTTCATCTGTTGAGACGTTGATTCGTTTTTCAGCACCTAAATCTGCAATCAAGTTATTTTGATTGTCATAAATCTTACTAGATGTTGTGGCAACCAGATCTTTTTCAGACAAGGTTGGTGCTTTCATCGCATAATAACTAAAGATTAGTCCGCCGAGGACGAATAAAAGTAAGAAAAATGAAATGGCTGCGATGGCAACATATTTTAACCACTGAATGACTGTTTGTTTATTCATTTAAATACCGCCTAGAAGTTTCTGTTCGATAGTATCAAGATAAGGAACGCTTGGAAGTCGATTCTTATCTACTAAAAAGCCGTGCTCCTGAATGTAGGAGAGGGGCATGGATTTACTACCATGATCGATGTTGTAATAGTGTATTAGTGCAGGAGCAGGAAGTAAGTAAGTTTCATTTAATTTTGCAAAATGCAAGAGAACGAAACAGATACCACCTTGCTGGACAACTGCTTCCATATGATCGATCTGATGTTGATGAAAATTTTTCATCGGCATGGACTGCTTTTGCTGCGTTTCCTTAGCTTCAAAATCGATATAGCGTCCCTGGTATACTCCAGAATAGTCCGTCGTTGAGGCTTGTCTAAAATAGGCTTCAACAATCTTTGCACGACTGCGTCGTGGATAATCCACTTTCACGATTTGAATGGGAGTCGGTTTCTTATGAATAACCGCTAGACCTCGAGAAAGATAGTATTGATTACTTTCGTTGATCATTTTTTCAAATGACATCCCACGATTCGCAAAATTGACTGGACCTTTTCTTTGAGTATAGACCAAGGTTTTTTTAGCTACTTTATGTGGATAGTTGACCATAGTTCTCCTTATTGGTACAATTACATCACTCTATTATATCATAAATTAGAATAATGAGGAAAAAATGAATACCATACTTGTTGCAGGCTATAAGAGCTTTGATCTGGGACTCTTTTCCAATAAAGATCCTCGTTTACCGATTGTTAAAAAAGCTATTGAAAGAGATCTTCGGCATTTATTCGAAGAAGGGGTCAACTGGCTGGTTTTTTCTGGAAATTTGGGATTTGAGGCTTGGGTATTAGAAGTTGCCTCTGAGCTAAAAGAGGATTACGATTTTCAAATGGCGACGATCTTTTTATTTGAGAACGTTGGCGAAAACTGGAATGAAGCCAATCAGGAACTATTGGCACGCTTCAAACAGGTGGATTTTGTAAAATATGCCTATCCTCACTATAGCAATCCCAGTCAATTAAGGGAATACAATCAGTTCTTGTTAGAAAATGTAGACGGGGCTTATATTTTTTACGATCCAGAAAACGAAACCAATTTAAAACATCTTTACAGAATGATGATAGAAAAAGAACCATTTTATGTCAAAAAATTAAGTTTTGATGACTTAAATGATCTTGCCGAAAATTTTTACGAAAACTAAGTGTTATACCTTGCTTTTTCTATCCATTTTTTTATATAATTGAGATGATGAACTAGATTGGAGAGAGTAATGGCAAGTATTATTTTTACTGCGAAAGATATTTTTGATCAAGATTTTAAAAGAGAAGTTCGTGGATATAGTAAGGTTGAGGTAAACGAATTTTTAGATGATGTTATCAAAGATTATGAAACCTACGCTGCTTTGGTAAAGGAGTTGCGTGAAGAGAACGCCCGTCTTCGTGAAGAACTCGCTAAAAAAGCTCAGGAAACACCGCAAGCGTCTTCGATTGTTAGCACCGCTACACAAGAATTCCCACAAGTGACAACAGCGACAAACTTTGACATTCTCAAACGACTCAATCGTTTGGAAAAAGAAGTGTTTGGGAAACAAATCGTAGATCGAGACTACTAATCTGAAAGATCGTGCAATTTTTGGATAATCGCGTGAGAGAATGCTCTCATGAGGAAAGTCCATGCTAGCACAGGCTGTGATGCCTGTAGTGTTTGTGCT
>CAUTRO010000066.1:0-6947 GCA_963540685.1 uncultured Streptococcus sp. | reverse complement strand
CGACGAATCGCAAAAATGGGGAGGGTGTTCTTTTACGCGTTCAGGAACATACTCGTGATATCCATGCAGATTATTTTAATGATGTGATTGTTTTGACGACGCAGAATAATTCCTTTGGTCCTACAGAAATTAGTTACCTAGAAAATAAATTCACTCAACTAGCTAAGGAAGCGGGGCGCTTCATTGTAAAAAATGGGAATGAGCCTAATTCTGGGAATGTTACGGAAGAAAAGCAGTCGGAGTTGGATGAGGTTGTGGAAAATACCTTGATGATTGTAGGAACCTTAGGGTATCGAGTATTTGTTCCAATGACAAAGAAAGCAGGGCAGCATATTTCTGAGGGCAATTCAACTCATTTCTATTTGAAGAGGAAAACAAAGAAATCAAATCGAATGATTGAAGCCAACTGTGAACAGACTTCGGAAGGCTTTGTCGTGTTAAAAGGCAGTCAAGTGGAAATGATTGACTCCCCTACATTACCAACAAGTTTAAAAGAATTGCGTAAGGAACTAATGGAAGCAAATGTCATTAAAGATGGGATTTTGCAAGAAAACCAACTCTTTTCTAGTCCGTCTTATGCTGCAGCTTTTCTGCTTGGTATGCCTACGAATGGACGAACGGACTGGAAGAATCAGGATGGGAAGACCTTAAAAGAATTAGAAGAAATGATAGAGTGTTAAGGAGAATCAGATGGAAACATGGCAAGAGTTAAAAGTTACAGTAAAGCGTGAGGGAGAGGAGCTGGTCTCCAATATCTTGATTGAGTTAGGCGCCCAGGGGGTTGCGATTGAAGACAGTATGGACTATGTGGGAAATGTCGATCGTTTCGGTGAAATTTTCCCAGAGGTGGAGCAGCAGGAAGAAATCGTGGTGACCGCCTATTACCCGGAGACGGTCGATGTAGCAGCGGTTGAAGCGGATTTGCAGGCTCGTCTCGCAGAATTGACAGACTTTATGGATTTGGGAGAAGTCAAGATGGGCACGTCTGCCTTGGCTGAGGAAGACTGGGCGGATAATTGGAAAAAGTACTATGAGCCAGCTCGCATCACTCATGACTTAACTATCGTGCCGTCATGGACAGACTATGAAGCGACGGCTGGAGAAAAGATTATCAAGCTGGACCCTGGTATGGCCTTTGGGACAGGAACCCACCCGACAACCAAGATGAGCCTCTTTGCCTTGGAACAGGTGCTTCGTGGTGGCGAAACTGTGCTCGATGTGGGGACAGGTTCAGGCGTTCTTTCTATTGCTAGCTCGCTTCTAGGAGCTAAGGAAATCTTCGCCTATGACCTGGATGATGTAGCAGTTCGGGTCGCTCATGAAAATATTGAGCTCAATTCTGGCATGGAAAACATCCATGTAGCCCCAGGAGATTTGCTCAAAGGTGTGGAGATTGAAGCAGACGTCATCGTGGCTAATATCTTGGCAGATATCCTCATTCATTTGACGGACGATGCTTATCGTTTGGTCAAGGATGAAGGTTATCTCATCATGAGTGGCATTATCAAGGACAAGTGGGACATGGTCCGTGAGTCGGCAGAAGCAGCTGGATTTTTCCTTGAAACCCATATGATTCAAGGGGAATGGAATGCCTGTGTCTTCAAGAAGACCAAGGATATCTCGGGTGTGATTGGAGGCTAGCATGCAACAGTATTTTGTCAAGGGTCGTGCCATCTCACCTGTCACCATTGAGGATAAGGAAACCAGCAAGCATATGTTTCAGGTCATGCGCTTGAAAGAGGATGACCAAGTGACCCTGGTCTTTGATGATGGGATCAAGCGCTTGGCGCGCGTGCTAGATGTGGAAGCTCGTCAGTTGGAGCTAGTCGAAGAATTAGCTGACAATGTGGAACTGCCTATTCAAGTGACCATCGCTTCAGGCTTTCCCAAGGGGGACAAGCTGGAGTTTATTACGCAAAAGGTGACGGAACTAGGTGCCAGTCAAATCTGGGCCTTCCCTGCCGATTGGTCCGTTGCCAAATGGGATGGCAAGAAATTGGATAAAAAGATTGAGAAGTTAGAAAAAATCGCCCTTGGAGCAGCTGAGCAAAGCAAGCGAAATCGGGTTCCAGAAGTAACTCTCTTTGAGAAAAAGGTAGACTTTCTAGCTCAGCTGGAGCAGTTTGACCGCATCGTGGTAGCCTATGAAGAGTCGGCCAAAGAAGGAGAAACCGCTGCGCTAATTCAGTCGCTGACTGGACTGGAAGCTGGGAGTCAACTGCTCTTTATCTTTGGTCCAGAAGGTGGACTATCACCCGCAGAAATTGAGTCTTTTGAAGCGAAAGGAGCAGTTTTGGCAGGACTTGGTCCTCGCATCCTGCGAGCAGAAACAGCCCCACTCTATGCTCTCAGCGCAGTGAGTGTTGTTGCAGAATTAATGAACTAACGAAGTGAAAGAATCGCTTTGTCTATAATCTGACCTAACTTTTAAATCATGTTGCTTTTTCATTCTTTTTATTATAATAACGCCATATAAAATATTTAAGTGCAAAAGAGTTAGAAAAACTCGAGATGGAAGCTCTAATATAAATTAGACTATCATGTAGAGATAGAAAGTTAAAATAGGACCTCGGAAATCTATCAAAACATAAATTAAAAATCATAAAGGAGAAATCTTTTTATAAATTATCAATATCCATTTTAAATGTTTAATTTGTAAATGTTTTATAAAAATATTTTTTCTAATAGAATCGAATGAGTAAAAATGATTCGAAACAGTTTGAAATCTCAAAAAACGAAGAACTTAGCTGTGTCCAAGGTGGTGGCATGATTTGCACACTATATATGGGGTATCGTCCACCCGTTTCAGTTGAAAGTGCTTATAAAACAGGATCAAAACTAGCGAGAATCTTAGATTCGTATAGTATTACCCGTAAAAAGATGATAAAGGATTATGATAATGAAGTATCTTAAACATGTATTATCCATACTAATATTTTTAATTATAGATCAATTTATTTTGGAAAATATTGCCGTGTATATTACAACTGTGTTTAATGGTAGTATCACTTTCATGATCCTTTGTCTTTTGATGCTTCAAATATTTTTGATAAGCTTTATTGTATTATGGATGAAAAAGGAAATACCGCTAAATTTTAAAATTCCAAAATGGAAATGGTTTTACCTTTACTTCTTTATCTTAGTCATCATTTTGTCAATATTAGAATCTTGGATCAAAAATATTTTCCATGATTTTATCATCTTAGCACCGTCCGTACCTCACCTTAAATATCCTAGTTCTGTCTATTTAAAGGGACCAGGTATTTCAAGTATATTGTTTTTCATTTATGCAATTGGGATAGGACCTGTTATAGAAGAAGTGATATTCAGAGCTTATGTAATGAATGCATTCTTCAAGAACAATAAATATTACTTGGATGTATTACTTTCAGGACTGCTTTTTGGAATAATACACCTGATTTTTAGGTACAGAGATCCTATTTCCTTCGCTATTTATTTTGTTTATGGTTTATTTTTTGCTGGAATTTATAAGAAATACAAAGATATTAGGTTAGTAATTCTCCTACACAGTTTTTGTAATTTTTATTTTTATATAAAACCTATTTGGATTTTCATCTACAATTATATATATTGGCATTTTTTGGTGTAGCATTACGAATAGAAAATAAGAATATGAACTCATTTTAAACTACCCTACTGAACTATACCCTAAAAGTTTGATTTTTGAATCTAACTTTTAGGGTATTTTGTTATAAAATGACTTATGAAAATAATATTCAGATCTATAAAATTAGAATGAAAGGATATAGCTACATACAATTTTCAAACTCTGTTAAAGAAGGCGTTGGAAGAAAGAAAGCGGGGTTACATTCTTTGCAAGAGTTTTGTAAGACAAAGTAGTATCCGTATATTAAAGTAGCTTCATTGGTTCCCATCTGCTTCTAAAAGTGTTAAAATAGTATCCAAGAAACTGGAGAAAACGAATGCCAAAAGAAGAGAATTTAACTGGGGACCAAGTCGTTGCCCTTACAAAAAAATATTTATCACCTGAGGATGTTGCTTTTGTGCAAAAGGCTTTGGTCTATGCAGTTGATTGCCATAGTGGTCAATTCCGTCAGTCTGGCGAGCCTTATATTATTCACCCGATTCAAGTGGCAGGGATTCTTGCCAAGCTGAAACTGGATGCTGTGACGGTGGCCTGTGGTTTTTTGCACGATGTCGTGGAAGATACGGATGCAAGCTTAGATGATTTAGAACGCGAATTTGGACACGATGTGCGCGTGATTGTTGATGGGGTGACTAAGCTCGGGAAGGTCAAGTACAAGTCCCACGAAGAGCAATTGGCGGAAAACCATCGCAAGATGCTCATGGCCATGTCTCAAGATATCCGCGTGATTTTGGTTAAATTGGCTGACCGCTTGCATAATATGCGCACCTTGAAGCATTTGCGCAAGGATAAGCAAGAGCGGATTTCTCAAGAAACCATGGAGATCTATGCGCCACTAGCCCATCGTCTCGGGATTTCCAGCGTCAAGTGGGAATTGGAAGATCTATCCTTCCGTTATCTGAACGAAGTCGAGTTCTACAAAATTTCTCACATGATGAAGGAAAAGCGTCGTGAGCGAGAAGAGTTGGTGGAAGAAGTCGTCCACAAGATTGAGACCTATGCAGGGGAACGCCATTTGCATGGAAAAATTTATGGCCGACCAAAGCATATTTACTCGATCTACCGAAAGATGCAGGATAAGAAGAAGCGCTTTGATGAAATTTATGACTTGATTGCGATTCGCTGTATCCTGGATACTCCAAGCGATGTCTATGCTATGCTGGGCTACATCCATGAGCTCTGGAAGCCAATGCCGGGGCGTTTTAAGGACTATATTGCCAATCGGAAGGCCAATGGTTACCAGTCCATCCATACGACTGTCTACGGCCCTAAAGGTCCCATCGAGTTCCAGATCCGTACCAAGGAAATGCACGAGGTTGCTGAGTACGGGGTTGCGGCACACTGGGCCTATAAGAAAGGGATCAAGGGCCAAGTCAATAGCAAAGAATCGGCTATTGGGATGAACTGGATCAAGGAGATGATGGAACTCCAAGACCAGGCGGATGATGCCAAGGAATTTGTCGATACGGTCAAAGAAAACTATCTAGCTGAAGAGATTTATGTCTTTACCCCAGATGGGGCTGTTCGTTCCCTTCCAAAAGATTCTGGTCCGATCGATTTTGCCTATGAGATTCATACCAAGATTGGGGAAAAAGCGACTGGAGCCAAGGTAAATGGCCGTATGGTTCCCTTGACTACCAAGCTTAAAACCGGTGATCAGGTGGAGATCATCACCAATCCAAATTCATTTGGACCAAGCCGTGACTGGCTCAATATCGTCAAGACTAGCAAGGCGCGTAATAAGATCCGCCAATTCTTTAAAAACCAAGACAAGGAACTCTCGATCAACCGTGGACGAGAATTGCTCATGGCTCAATTCCATGAGCATGACTTAGTAGCCAATAAGTTCATGGACAAAAAGCGCATGGATAAGGTCTTGCAAAAGACCAGCTACAAGACCGAAGAGGCCTTGTTTGCGGCCATTGGTTTTGGAGAAGTGGGAGCCATCTCTGTCTTTAACCGTTTGACAGAGGAAGAGCGTCGCGAAGAGGAAAAGGCCAAGGCGCGTGCGGAAGCTGAAGAGCTAGTCAAAGGTGGCGAGGTCAAGGTTGAAAACAAAAAAGACACCCTCAAGGTTCGCCATGAAGGTGGCGTGGTCATCCAAGGGGCTTCTGGTCTCTTGATTCGGATTGCTAAGTGCTGTAACCCAGTTCCAGGCGATGAAATTGTCGGCTACATCACCAAAGGGCGCGGTGTCGCGATTCACCGCAGAGACTGTAGGAATCTTCGCGCTCAAGACAACTACGAGCAACGCTTGATTGATGTAGAATGGGAAGATAACAACACGACCAAAGACTACATCGCCCATATCGATATATACGGACTCAACCGTGCCGGACTTCTTAACGATGTACTCCAAGTCCTCTCCAATACAGCTAAGATGATCTCAACTGTCAATGCCCAACCAACCAAAGACATGAAATTTGCCAATATCCACATTTCCTTTGGGATTCCGAACCTATCGATGTTGACAACGGTTGTAGATAAGATTAAGAGTGTGCCGGAAGTGTACTCTGTTAAGCGTACTAACGGCTAGTCTTCTGCGAAAATCAACTTCATACGGAGTTAGTTTCGACTGGCCTAACTACAGTTATGCCTGCGTCTCACTGCCTTGTCTGATGTCGATTTTCTTTGAAGCAAGTAGGGGATGGTTAGAACTCTTTTATAGCTTGGTTAGCTTGCCTTGCCGTACTTGAGTACTGTCTTCGTCTCACGACCTTGACTGAGATCGATGTTCTTTGAAGCTTAGCAGTGGATGCTCAATAGATTGTATAAATAGGATAATAAGATGAAATTAGTGATTCAACGGGTCAAAAGGGCCTCGGTTTCCATTGATGATCAAGTCTATAGTCAGATTCAAGAAGGTCTTCTTCTCTTAGTGGGAGTGGGGCCGGAGGATGACCAGAAGGACCTGGAATACGCGGTGCGCAAGGTCACCCAAATGCGGATTTTCTCGGATGAAGAAGGGAAGATGAACTTATCTGTCAAGGATATTCAGGGGGAAATCCTCTCTGTTTCGCAGTTTACCCTTTTTGCCCAGACAAAAAAAGGCAATCGTCCAGCCTTTATTGGGGCGGCCAGTCCAGAGATGGCCAGCCAGTTCTATGATGACTTCAATGATTTGTTGGAAAAGGAAGTCCCTGTCAAACGAGGGATCTTCGCTGCCGATATGGCAATTGAACTCATCAATGATGGTCCAGTGACCATCATCCTCGATACGAAAAATCCATAGAAAAAAAGCCCTTGATCAAAAGGCTTTTTTTCTTTCTATGTAAAGTTGTTGGGCGATCAGGTGATTGATTTGGATGTCTTTATCTTT
>CAUTRO010000065.1:0-7027 GCA_963540685.1 uncultured Streptococcus sp. | reverse complement strand
GGCTAAAACAGTTTCCCAAACTGTTTTACTCTCAATAATTCCGAGTGCCTGAAACGATATTGTTTCAGGCACTTTTCTCACAGCGGAAAGTTTTGGCATTTTTTGGAATCGATTTAAAAATTGGAACTCATTTTTATTTCTTTGCAGAATTGCTTTACTTATTTTACTTTAAAATAGTTTGTCTACATTCTAAATAGCCGGAGTAATCCGGCTTTTCTTGTGATTTGAATGCAGTAGGGAATAAAAACACGGGGATAAATGTTCGGGAATCAAGCGCTTTCTAGAGAAAAGTGAAAGAGTTTTCAAAGAAATATTGAAGAAAAGCCGAAAAAATAGTAAAATGGAATGGCTGATTGTAGCAAATCAACTTTTCTGCTTTCTCCTCTTTGGAGAAGTGTCTGACATTAGAAAATGGAGTATTCAATGAAGAAAAAAGTTATCTTGAAAAGCAGTATCCTAGCGGTCGCTGCCGGTCTCAGTGTTTTTGCGATCAATAGCGTCTTTGCGGACGAATTGCCCGTGCAGTTCATGGGAGTCAATGACTTCCACGGTGCCTTGGAACAAACGGGGACAGCCCGGTTAGAAGGGGAGACTGTCAAGAATGCAGGAACAGCTCCACTATTAGCAACTTACCTCAACGATTCCCAAAAAGAATTTGAAACGGAGAATGCAGGAAGTCCAAATGCTAGTATTCGTGTGCAAGCTGGAGATATGGTCGGCGCTAGTCCAGCCAACTCTGCCCTCCTTCAAGATGAACCAACTGTAAAAGTCTTCAATGAAATGAACTTTGAATACGGAACTCTTGGTAATCACGAGTTTGACGAAGGGCTTGGTGAATTCAACCGGATCATGAAGGGAGAAGCCCCAACACCTGGTCAATTCAACAAGATTGTCGATGAGTACCCACATGAAGCTTCCAAACAAGAAATTGTTATTGCCAACTTGGTTGACAAAGATACCAACAAGATTCCATTTGACTGGAAACCTTATACCATCAAAGAAATCCCAGTCAATGATAAGACCGTTAAGGTCGGATTTATCGGGGTTGTTACGACAGAATTTCCAAATCTTGTTTTGCGTAAAAATCACGAACAATACCGCGTTTTGGATGAAGCAGAATCGATTGCCAAATATGCGCGTGAGTTGAATGACCAAGGGGTTCATGCCATCGCTGTCTTGGCTCACGTTGCTGCAACAAGTAAAAATGGGGTAGCAGAAGGACCAGCTGCAGACATGATCAAAAAATTAAACCAGATCTATCCTGAAAACTCTGTGGACCTTGTCTTTGCAGGTCACAACCACCAATATACAAATGGGATGGTCGGAAATACCTTGATTGTTCAAGGAACGTCTCAAGGAAAGGCCTACTCTGATGTCCGTGGGGTCCTAGATACGGATACAGCTGACTTTGTCAAAGCTCCAACTGCTAAAATTATCGCGGTAGATCCATCGAAAGGCAAAGCAAAAGATGCCAAGGTCCAAGCGATCATCGATGATGCCAATGCGACAGTTAAAAAGGTAACAGAAGCAAAAATCGGTACAGCAGACAAGGCTGAAAATATTACCCGTGAATTGAATGCGCAAAAAGAAAGTGCTGTTGGAGATTTGGTCACAGCAGCGCAACTAGAAATTGCCAAAAAATCAGGTTATCCAGATGTTGACTTTGCCTTCACCAATAATGGAGGAATCCGTGCAGACCTCGTGGTGAAACCAGACGGAACAGTAACTTGGGGTGCAGCTCAAGCGGTGCAACCATTTGGAAATATCCTCCAAGTAGTAGAAATCACTGGGGACCAAATCTACAAAGCTTTGGATCAACAATATGATGAGAAAGAGCTTTACTTCTTGCAAATGGCAGGGATCAAGTACACCTATACAAAACCAGCTGATGCAACAGAAGAAAATCCATATAAGGTTGTGAAAGCTTATAAGGCAGATGGAACTGAAATTGATCGCAACAAGACCTATAAAGCGATTATCAATGATTTCTTGTATGGCGGCGGAGATGGTTTCTCAGTCTTCCGCGATACAAAATTGATCGGGGCTATTAATCCAGATACAGAAGTCTTTATCCAATACATCGAAGATGTGAATAAGGCAGGGAAGAAGTTATCTGCTTCAATCTTGGGTAACAAGACATTTGTAGAAAAAGTGGAAGAAGAAACTCATGCTCCAACACCAACTCCACAACCAGAGCCTCAGCCAGCACCAGTGGATCCAGCAACTCCTGTAGCTCCAGTCAATCCTGTAGCTCCAGTGACGCCAACTAATCCAATAGTTCAACCTACAACTCCAGTGACGCCAACTAATCCAACAGTTCAACCTGCAACTCCAGTGACCCCAGCTCAACCAGCTGCAAGCGAAACAAAAGAAGTAGCAAGTGTCAAACCAGTCGCTGTCACTTATCATACGGGTGGTCAAGCAGAAGTAGCGGCTACACCAGCAACGGGTCTTCCAAAAACAGGTCAAGAAGACCTGGCTTCAATAGTCCTCAGCCTCTTTGGTATGACCTCGCTAGCTTTGGCAGGCTTTGTAGTCAGCAAAAAGCGTGAAGATCTATAAGCATAAATAAAATAGCATATCTATCAAAAAAATGAGCAATTCTATACATAGAACTGCTCGTTTTTATTGTGTTTTATAGGAAATTATCCTTATAAATATAGCCTCTTTAGCAAAATAGTTATCTTGTCTAAAGGCTGGAGCCTTTCTGGTAAACTGATTTCTTTTTCCAGATTGTTTTCTAACTAAGCTGCTCTTTTCTCCACCCAAACACTGCGGACAAAGAAGAGGCTGATGAGGGCGAGGGCTAGGAAGATCCCTGCGACATAATAGTAGGGTTGGTCGAGAGTTGTGGAGCGACCAGACAGGTTGACAATCCCCCGGTAGAGGGCTCCTGCAGTTGCCGTAGCAACTGCTGAGTTCCAAAGATTGAGCGTGATTCGAGAAAGGCCTTTTACCACTAATTGCAGAGCCACTAGCAAGGTACCACCGATCAAAGGAATCAAGAAGAGATAGTGCATGAAGGCAGATGTCTCGCCAAAACTAAAGTATTCGTAGATGCGACTTCCGACAAAGAAGAAAGCTGAGATAAGAGTGTACCAGAGGATGGTCTTTTTCAACCGTTGTTTAATAGGATTAGTAACCGATGTAGACAATGTCACTCACCGCCCTTTCTGAGATCGTACCATTTGTTGTTGGTTTGTTAATAACCTGACCATTGAAGTAAAGTGTAGAAGATCCACCACCATCTAGGTTGTAGGCTGTTTTAACGCCATAAGATTTCATCACTTCAGCTAATTGGTAGAGAGTAAGCCCTTCGCTTTCAGAAGTTCGTCCATCTGAGACGACAATGATGTAGTGGTTTTCATCGATGATCCCGATGGCTGTTCGTGGGTTAGAAGACATGGACTGCCCAACTTCTGAGTTCGTATCGACGGTAATTTCTCCATCTTCAATCAAGGAAGGACCGAAAGCAAGGAGATTGACGACGCCATCTTCTACCAATTGCTCAGCTGAGATTTCATCTTCGTAGATAATCTTGAAGGAACCGTCTTTATAAATGGCTAAGTCGCCATTGCTTGAATCTTCCCGAACCGTATCGCGATAAACCACTCCGTTTCGGATGACATAGCCGGTGCTATTAGCTCCGTAGTAGTCTCCATTGACCGCTAGAATGGCATTATTCTCAGCTGCAGTTACAGAGGTCTTGGCTGTCACGTTTGTTCCATAGGTGTTTTGGGCTAGAGCCGTCTTGAGATAGTCTGAGGAGCTAACCGTAATATCTGCAATGTAAACCTGAGTATTTTCAACTGTTTTTTCTGTCAAGGTTACTTGGATATTGTCATCGGAGTAACTGGTATCGGTCGTTGTAGCTGAAGCAGCTGCCTTTTTGGCCGCCTTGGTATCCGATGTGGTCGCACTAACAGTTTGGATGGCATCGGATAAGACGAAGGTCTTAAGCATAGAGTAGCTAAAGCTGCTGGTCAAAAGAAGACCAAAGCAGGCAGCATAGGTGTAGGATTTTTTAAAGAATTTCATGGTTGGTGGCAGTCCTTTCTTTGAAGATCACTTTTTTCTGGATCACCCATGAGACCAGAAAGAGGAGGAAGCCTACAAGGATCTTACTGATCAGGAGATTGAGTCCAAAAGCTGTATAGAAGAGTCGAATCAAGAGGGTATCGAGAATGAAGAGGCCAATAGCTAGGCCAAAGTAACCACTTCCGGTTCGAGCTACGCTGTCTTTATTCTTAAAGACGAGCCGTTTATTGGTCGAGTAGTTAAAGATGGAGCTGGTCACACGAGCAATCCCGTTTGCAAGGAGGATCCGAAGACTAATGGGCACGGCCATCATCACGAAAAGGAAGAAGGCGTAGACCAGGTAGTCAACAATAAAACTACTCAGGGAGGAGAGAGCAAACTTGAACATGTCCTTGTAAATCATGAGGCCATCTCGAACAGGGCGGAAGTGGGAGCCTTCGTTGTCATTGATATAGACCGTCTCGATTGGGACTTCGAGGATGGGATAGACCTTACTAGCTACGAGCAGAACATTCATTTCATATTCATAACGCTGTCCTTCGACTTCCAGCATGAAAGGTAACATATTTGTAGTGAAGGCTCGTAAGCCTGTTTGGGTATCGCTGACCGCCACTCCAGTTTGTTGTTTGAAGAGGAAGCGAGTCAATTTATTCCCAAAAGCAGAACGCAAAGGAACTTTGCCAGAGAAGGCGCGAGCTCCTAGAATAAGTGCTCCAGGATGTTCTTGAGATTGGTTAACAACCCTGAAAATATCCCAAATTTTGTGTTGACCGTCTGCATCAGCTGTAACAATGCTTCCATAGGTGCCTCTTTCTAGGATGTATGCATAAGCAGTCTTGAGGGATTGCCCTTTTCCTTGATTGTGTTCGTGGGTCAGGACTGTCGCAAGACCGTCCAATTTATCAAAAATAGCTTTCTTGTCAGCGTCACTACCATCGTCGACCACGATGATTTCAAGATCACTTTTAGCATGGACCAAGCGAACCAATTTGACTAGATTCAGATCCGGTTGATAGGCGGGGATGATAAGATAATTCATAATCGTTCCTCGTTTCTTGAGATTTGTTGAAGCTAGTATAAAGGCTCAAGCTTAAAGCTAACTGATATCAGTTTTCTTTAAGGAAAAGGAAGAGAAAAGGAGCAGCCTTCCTTCAATAATTGCCATTTTTTAGGGCATGCCTTCCTTTCATCTCATAGGATGCGCCCAAAAAATGATCTTTCAAATCCTGAAGATAATCCTTGCCTTTGTTCGAAAAGTCTGGTATAATAGTTTCTTGTGAGTAAACCTCACTTACCCCTTGCAAAGACAGGGGGTCATTAGTCCAAAAGGAGGAACATTATCAATGGCTAAATACGAAATTCTTTATATTATTCGTCCAAACATTGAAGAAGAAGCTAAAAACGCTTTGGTAGCACGCTTTGACTCTATCTTGACTGACAACGGTGCAACTGTTGTTGAATCAAAAGATTGGGAAAAACGTCGTCTTGCATACGAAATCCAAGATTTCCGTGAAGGACTTTACCACATCGTGAACGTTGAAGCGAATGACGATGTAGCTCTTAACGAGTTCGACCGTCTTTCAAAAATCAACGGTGACATTCTTCGTCACATGATCGTTAAACTTGACGCGTAAGAAGGTAAATTATGATTAATAATGTCGTACTCGTTGGTCGCATGACCCGTGATGCGGAACTTCGTTACACACCAAGTAATGTTGCTGTTGCAACATTCAGCCTTGCGGTTAATCGTAACTTTAAAGGTGCTAATGGTGAACGTGAAGCTGACTTTATTAACTGTGTCATCTGGCGCCAGCAGGCTGAAAATTTGGCTAACTGGGCTAAGAAAGGTGCATTGATTGGAATTACAGGTCGTATTCAGACTCGTAACTATGAAAATCAACAAGGTCAACGTGTTTACGTAACTGAAGTTGTCGCTGACAATTTCCAAATGTTGGAAAGCCGTGCGGCACGTGAAGGTCACAGTGGTGGTTCATACAACGCTGGAGGATTTGATAACTCAAATTCATTCGGTAGTGGAGCTTCAACTGGTGGTTCATTTGGTGGATCACAACCTGCACAATCTACACCAAACTTCGGTCGTGACGAAAGTCCATTTGGTAATTCAAATCCAATGGATATTTCAGATGACGATCTTCCATTCTAAGAATGGGCAAAACGAATTAAATATATAAAGGAGAAATAAACATGGCTCAACAACGTCGTGGCGGATTCAAACGCCGTAAAAAAGTTGATTACATCGCAGCTAACAAAATCGAATATGTTGATTACAAAGATACTGAGCTTCTTAGCCGTTTCGTTTCAGAACGTGGGAAAATCCTTCCTCGTCGCGTAACAGGAACTTCAGCTAAAAACCAACGTAAAGTAACAACAGCTATCAAACGCGCTCGCGTAATGGCTTTGATGCCTTTCGTAAACGAAGATTAAAGAAAAGACCCGGGTGGGTCTTTTTTTCAGGTGCAGTGGACCTCTTTTTCATGAGCTCGGAAATAAGAAAGCGAATCAAGACCCGGGTGGGTCTTTTTTTCACGAGCCTGGAAATGCGAGAGCGAGTTGAGGTTCGGGGGAGCTCTTTGACTGATCGCAAGCACGGTCCTTTCGTGGGAGTCTATCCTGAACGATCTGATTGTAATGTTTTTGAGCCGTTTAGAAATCGAGGAATTGAGAATCAACTCTTAGAGGAGGCAGAAAAAAGAGTATGGTTGTTGTCAGAGATTGTTACTTTAGGGGTTGGTTTACACTTGGGTTAAGGTCCGGCTCAATGGCTTTATGTTAAACGGGATTATACCCCAGATGGATCTAGAGTTTGGTTTAGGGATTATCCCTTGGCCCCTTACGATTCTTGTAAAAATAATGATGATTTAGTCCTCTATTTTTTAAAAAGGTTGAACCAGGAAATGCAGGAAAACAAAAGAATGTGGGACAGAAATCGGTCATTCGTTAGAATTCGATTTCGTCGTCCCACCTCCGC
>CAUTRO010000064.1:0-7077 GCA_963540685.1 uncultured Streptococcus sp. | reverse complement strand
ATTTAATCCGTATCATTCGATCTCGAATGGTTTTTGAGAAGACCATTTCGAACTCTGATGACAAGAGGGATAGGATCTGCTCCTCTTCTTCTACAGATCGATCGTACTCCTCTCTCCAGAGCTCCTTTAAAGACTGCCCATCAGGTTTTAGCTTCATCATAAAGTCTAGACGATGGGGAGCAATTCCCTCATAGGCTGGGATAACCCCGTAGAGGGCAGTGGTGATCAACAAATGCTCTTGAAGATAGGCCTCCTCCTCTTTTGATAAGTTCTGACGCTGGATGCTTCGGTACATCAGGCCGTCAAAGAGTTCTAAGGCAAGGAAGGTCTTTGCACTCCCATTTACTAGAGCCTCAATCCTCTCCTTTTCTACCTGGGCTCTTTCCTCTGAAATCCCGTAAAAGCTAGCCAAATCTTCTAGCAAAAAATCCTTTAACGTTTGGAGGATTTTTTGTGTATGGGCGGATAAGGGTTTTGCCTCGACTGTGCGAGCTGTTTCGTTGAGTTCTTTTGCAGATGGAATTAAAATTTTCATAGCTCTATTGTACCATAATTTCCAAAATTCCTTGACAGGAGTTTTTATTAATGTTATTATCTAGTTATGAAAACTAGATAAAAGAAAGGTGAAGATTCGTGTCTGCTTTTACCTATCCCACTTGGGAGCAACTACCCGATCTAGACCTCTATCTCGATCAGGTCCTCCTCTATGTTAATAAGACTTGTGCTCCGGTCCTTTCTTCTTCAGACAAGGGCTTGACAGCAGCCATGATCAACAATTACGTAAAACATGGCTACATCGAAAAGCCTGAAAAGAAGAAATACCAACGTCGCCAGGTGGCCCGCTTGATCGCTATTACAACCCTAAAAACGGTCTTTTCGATCCAGGAGATTTCTTCTACCCTGAATTTTTTACAAAAAGAGGCTAGCTCCGATCTTCTCTACAATAGTTTTGTCAGCTATCTCAATGAGCAAAAAGAACCACTTGCTCCCATTATTCGCTCTGCCTGTCAGACCGTACAACTTTATCTAGAAACTCTATCTTATATTCAATCAGCAAAAACGGAGGATGAACCAGATGAATTACACCATGAAGCTAAGTAAAAAATTATCTTTTGGAGAAGAAATTGCCAACAGCGTTACCCATGCGATTGGGGCTTTCCTCATGCTGATTCTGCTTCCAATTTCTTCTATCTACAGCTTTGAACAGCACGGACTTCTGAGTGCCTTTGGGACCTCCATCTTTGTCATCAGCCTCTTTTTAATGTTTCTGTCTTCGACCATCTACCATGCCATGTCTTATGATTCCCCTCAAAAGTATGTGCTTCGCATTATCGATCACTCCATGATCTATATTGCCATCGCAGGCAGTTATACACCGGTTGTTCTCACCTTGATGAACAACTGGATGGGCTATAGCATTATTTTTATTCAATGGGGCACCACTATCTTTGGTATCCTCTACAAAATCTTTGCTAAAAAAGTTAATGAGAAGTTCAGCCTAGCTCTTTACTTGGTTATGGGCTGGTTGGTCGTCTTTATCATTCCTCAAATTATTAGCCAAACAAGTCCAGTTTTTTGGGGACTGATGCTCATGGGTGGCCTGTGCTACACCGTTGGGGCTGGCTTTTATGCTAAGAAGAAACCTTACTTCCACATGATTTGGCATCTCTTTATCCTTGCAGCTTCTGCTCTTCAGTATTTAGCTATCGTATACTTTATGTAATCCTGCCACCACTCTTGTGAGTGGTTTTTTTGTGCTTTTTCTTGTACAATAGAAAAAAACTGTATGGGGACAGCTATGACGAAAACAAGTAAATACCAACAAATTATCTCTTTTTTAAAAGATGCTATTCAACAGGGTCTCCTCGAAACAGGACAGAAAATTCCTTCTGTTCGTCAGTTGGCCAGTCAATTTTCTTGCAGTAAGGATACGGTTCAGCGGGCTTTGCTAGACTTAACCTACCAACACTTGATTTACGCTAAACCTCAAAGTGGCTTCTATGTGTTGGAGCAAGAACCAGGTCACCATCAAGATCTCCCTCTTAAATTTGAGGAAGACCGGAACCAAGCTTTTGAAGATTTTCGGACTTGCATCAATGAAACCTTGATCGGTCGTGAAAATTATCTATTTAACAACTTTTCAGATCAGGCTGGTTTGCAAGAGGTACGCCAGTCTATCCAGGCTTTGTTAGAAGAGGATAGTATCTATACTGCTGCAGATCAGATTGTATTGACCTCTGGAACTCAGCAGGCGCTGAATATCCTAAGCCAGATAGACTTTCCTAATAAGAAATCCCAAATCTTAATAGAACAACCGACCTATCATCGGATGAACCAGCTTCTCGATGCTCAGCAACTTCCCTACCGTACGATTGAGAGAACCTTAAAGGGGATTTCTCTTGAAAACCTGGAGGAGATCTTTAAAAGCGGCCATATCAAATTCTTCTACACCATCCCCCGTTTTCACTACCCGCTGGGGCATAGTTATTCGCCCAAGGAGAAAGAAGCCATTTTGCAACTAGCTGACCAATATGATGTCTACCTTGTCGAGGACGATTATCTAGCTGATCTCGATGGCAGTAATGCTGCTTCTTTTCATTATCTAGACCAGAACAACCGAGTCATTTATATCAAATCATTTTCGACCAATCTCTTTTCTGCACTCCGAATCACGTCCATGATTCTTCCCAAGGATCTCCTAAAACCGGTCTTAACCTATAAGAGCATTCTAGACTATGATAGTAACCTCATCATGCAAAAGGCATTGAGCCTCTATATTGATAACGGGATGTATCTAACGAATAAAAAAAGCCTCCTAGCTAGAAGAAAAGAGGAAGAGAAAAATCTCAAGACCTTGATTTCTCAGTCTTCTCTTCAATCTCAACTTACCCTGACCCACGACGGAGTCCTCCTCGACCTCAGCCACGTTAAATCCCTCGCGGCCTTAAAACACTGTGGCCTCCCTCTTGATTTTTTTGAAGCGGCCTATATTGCCAGCTGTCCTTATCGACTAGTCAAGATCAAATCAGCTGATGTCGCCCGTGTTTTACCTGAACTTTCCCCCTTCTTTAGAAAAGAAAACCTCGTATAAGACTATACGAGGTTTTAGCATGTAGACAAATTATTTTTTAGGCACAATCAACTAGATACTGAAAGGTCCCGCCGTGAGAAAGGTTTCTAAGATGACTTTTTCTTCTATTTCTTCAACTGCTCATAGATGATTTTCGCATTTTGAATACCGACATGGTAATCCAGGCGAATTAAGCGAATCGCTTCCATCTCAGGTTCTTTGAGGTACTTTTCCTTTTCTTGCTTGGAGATGCTCCCCGGTTTAAGGAGATAATGGGTCAATTGATTTCTGACTTTATTGAGCTCGACTTGTAGGGTAAAATAAAGTCCAAACAAGACAAGGACAACTCCCATCAGGATTAGATCGTTTGACATCGTGTGTACTTCCTTTTCTGTTGTTTCCTCTATTTTACAGCTTTCCATCAACAAAAACAAGGTTAAATTTGCATTTACCCCTTGTTTGTTCTTATTTCATCATGCCAGCTTGGAGGTCGTACATTTTTTTGTAGGTTCCGCCAAGAGCAATAAGTTCTTCGTGATTCCCTGCTTCGATGATTCTCCCCTTCTCAAGAACATAGATACAAGTAGCATCCTGGATGGTTGAGAGTCGATGGGCGATGGCAATGGTCGTCCGACCTTGGCGCATCTTCTTCAGGGAGTTTTGGATGAGCTCTTCTGTCTCTTGGTCAATATTTGCAGTCGCCTCATCCAAAATCAGTATCTTGGGCTGGGCTGCAATGGTCCGAGCAAAAGCAAGAAGCTGACGCTGACCAGTCGATAAAGTCGATCCTCGCTCAGTTACTGGATGATCATAGCCATCAGGGAGACTCTCAATAAAATCTGCAACATCCACAAATGCAGCAGCTTCTTGAATGTCCTCATCTGTCAGCTCTTCATGATACATTCGGATATTGGAAGCAATGGTTCCATGATAGAGGAAGGGTTCTTGCAAGACGAGACCAATAGCATTTCGCAAGGCTTCTTGACTGTATTCCTTGACATCGTGTCCATCAATCAAAATCTGACCACGATCAAATTCATAAAAGCGCATAAAGAGGTTGATAATAGAGGATTTACCAGAACCAGTATGGCCTACAAAGGCAATGGTTTCCCCATTTTTGACCTCAAAGGTTATATCTTTCAGGACATCTCGTTTGCCATCATAAGAAAAAAACACGTGTTCAAAGCGTATATCTCCTCGCTCGATTTCATCTCGGCTACCGGCTTGCTTGGGTTCTTTGTCTGACCGATCCATCACTTCAAAGACACGCCCGGCTGAGATGGTAGAGGTCTGCAAGGTAGCAAAGTTCTGCGTAACATCAATCAAGGGTTGGAAAAGCTGACTGACATACTGAATAAAAGCATAGATAAGCCCCGCTGTAAAGCCAGAGGACTGCCAGTTTAGGCCGAAAAAGGTCAGAATAACCGCATAGGCCAAAACCTGTAACAGAGTCATGGCTGGTCTTAAAAAGAGGGAATTGATATCCACAGAGCGGTTGGCGTAGTCCAAATGTTCCCCATTAATCTGTTCGAATTCATCCGTCAAACGCTTTTCTTGACGGAAGGCCTGCACGATCCGCATTCCTTCTATGGATTCAGATAATTTCACATTGATATCTGATAATTTCTGTCGGGTCATCTTGACCAGACGACTGGATAACTTGCGATAGAGACTAATTGAAAACCAAATGATGGGAAAAAAAGGAAGAATCCAAATCGTCAAATGCCAGTCTAGGCTAAACATGGTCGCCAAGGTCACTATAAAAAGTAAAAAGGATGAAACCAGACTTGAAAAGACAGTAGAAAACATATCTGCAACTGCCTGGGTATCATTGGTCACACGGGAAACAATCGAACCTGCTGCTGTCTGATCGTAAAAGGCCATTCCTAACCCTTGTAGGTTGCGGAAAACATCTTGACGGATATCTCTTACAATAGAATTGGAGACACGCGAAAATGTCAATTGACTCAGGTAAGTTGCAAGCACGCGCCCAACAAATAGTCCATAATAGACAATTAGAAACTGAAAAGCTGTCATAACTGGTGCATCTGCTTCTTTTGGATCCACTAGGTGGTCAATGTACCAACGTGCCGCGAGGGGAATCGCTGTTAACAAGAGACTGGTCAATAAGGTAAAGACCAAAGCCAAAGCCGTCAACCACTTATAGCGCCACATGTAGGTTAAGAGACGCTTCATGACAGGTACCTCAGATGTTTTCATTGAGCTCTCCCTCCAGTTCTTCCGATAATTGTTGCGCTTGGTAGGTTTTATAGTACCAGCCTTGTTGAGCCATCAATGTCTCGTGGTTTCCCTGCTCCTTGATCTGACCATTCTCCATGACCAGGATCGCATCCGCATGGACGACAGCAGACAAGCGATGGGCTGTAATGATCGTTGTTTTCCCCTTGCGTTCCTGCTTCATATTTTCGATGATCTGATGCTCCGTCTTAGCATCTACTGCAGAGAGGGAATCATCCAAAATCAGGATTTCCGGATTCATGACCAAGGCTCGACTCATGGCTATCCGCTGCTTTTGCCCTCCAGAGAGAGAAACTCCTCTCTCACCGATGACGGTTTCCATCTGGTCTGGCATGGCTATAATATCCTCATAGACTCCACAGGTTCTCAGGGCATCGATTAACTCTTCTTCCTGGATCTGTGGATCAGAAAAAGCTACATTCTCACGAATGGTCATGGCAAAGAGAATCTGATCTTGAGGAACATAGCCCATCAAACTACGCAAATCTTCCAAACGATAGTTTTTGATATTGATCCCATTTAGGAAGATAGCTCCCTGATCTAAGTCATGCTCTCTAAGTAAGAGACGCAACAAGGTAGTCTTTCCAGATCCAGTTGGCCCCACAATCCCAAGAGTTTGCCCTTGTACTAAACGAAAAGTAACATTTTCAAGTACAGGGTCTTTCTCATAGGCAAATTCTTCAATAGTATACTCTAAATCGCCATTTTTGATTTCTGTGACCGGATGAGCTGGATCTTTGATAGCAGGTGTTTCCGCTAAAAGTGTTTCAATCCTCTCATAAGAGACGCTAGCCCTCTGACTAATATTAAACAAAAATCCCATGGCTTGAAGGGGCCACACCAACATATTGAGATAGGTGATAAACGTGACGATTTGTCCAACCGTCAAGCTCCCTTCCTGGACAAAGAGGCCCCCAAAGTAAAGGGTCAAGACATAGGAGAGACCTACAAAAAGAAGGGTGGTAGGATCAAATAAAGCATTATAGCGAGCTGAAGTCATATTCTTTTGAAAGACCATTTGATTGGTCTTTTCAAAGGCTTGAATCTCATCTTCTTGGAAGCCAAAGGATTTGGTTACTCGGACACCAGAAACTGACTCCTGAACAAAGTTGTTCAATTCTGAAAAACCTTCTTGGGCTTCCTTGAAGGCTTGATGATTTTTGCGTCCAATAGCCGAAGTCACTAGGACCATGAAGGGCAAGGGGACAATAGCTAGTAGGGTTAGGCGCCAATCAATCATGAAAAACATACTAATCAGGGTCACCAAGGCTGTTACAGAGGCATCGATTGCAGACATGACCCCGCCGCCTGCAAACATAGTTACCGCATTGATATCATTGGTCGCATGAGCCATAAGATCGCCTGTTCGATAGCGCTGGTAGAAAGAGGGGGACATGACTGTAAATTGTTTAAATAAGCGATAACGTAAAATCCGAGCCAATTTATTGGCGGTTCCAAATATATAGCGGCGCCAAATAAAACGGAGTCCATACATAGCAAGAGCTACAATGACTAAAAGCGCAATATCCATAAACAACTGCCAGGACCTTAACTGTCTGTTATCGATCAAATCGATCACTATTCCCATGATTCTTGGAGGAATGAGATTTAAAAAACTGACCAAAATCAAGGACCCTATCCCAATCAAATAGCCCTTCTTTTCAATTTTAAAAAACCATGAGAGTTTCCCTAACAGGTTCATTTTATTTCCCCTTTTTTGTGAGTTGCCAACTACTATCCACTAGTGC
>CAUTRO010000063.1:0-7094 GCA_963540685.1 uncultured Streptococcus sp. | reverse complement strand
ATACAATGGGAATTTTCCCAAGTTGACCATGTTGATAGAAACTTGGGCGATGTTACGATCTTCTAGCATGACACCGATCGCTTTACAGTATTTGTATCCACCGCTGGATCCACGAATAATTTTAGAAATGTTGTTGGCAATTTCTAGATCATCTGTGTCAAGGTTGACATTGAAGGCAACGAGCGGCATACGGACACCGACAGCCGTAACCCCTGCAGTTGGGTGAATCTTGCGTTCACCGTAGTCTGGCTTCCAGTCTTCTTCCAACAATTTTTCTGGCATGCCTTCAAATTGGCCTTTACGAACTTTAGCGAGGTTGGTGCGTTCTGGACGAGTTGCTGCATCTTCATAGAGGAAGATTGGAATGCCTAATTCACGATTGATGCGTTCGGCCACTTTGTTAGCGATTTCGACACATTCAGCTGTTGTGATATCTTTGACTGGAACGAATGGACAAACGTCTGTTGCTCCCATACGAGGGTGTTCGCCTTCGTGTTTGGTCATATCGATGTTTTCAGATGCGTATTTTACCAATTGGAAAGCCACTTCTTGAATGCTTTCTTCATCCCCAACGAGTGTAAAGACGCTACGGTTGTGACTAGCATCAGACGAATAGTCAAGTAAAGTAACACCTGGAATGCTCTTTGCAGTAGCTACTAATCCGTCGATCACAGCCTGATTGCGTCCTTCAGAAAAGTTTGGAATACACTCAACAATTTTTGCCATATGATTACCTCTTTTTATAGGAGAAGTGGGGGAGGAGGAGTCTTTGAATTTTTCCTCCCCTTTCTCAATTTTTATTTTTTAGAATTAAAACAATTTTTGAACCGCATCTTTGACCAAATCTTCATCTGCAAGATAAGGAATGGTGATGTGGTCTGTACCTGCATGGAGACGGTTGTATTCGATCGCTGTTTCGATGGCATGATCGTTTCGTGCCCAGTTCCGACGAGCAACCCCTCCCATGGTATCCCATGAAATAGCAGACTTGATAATTTCGTCGATCCGGTGACTACCGTCTAGAACGAGACCAAATCCTCCGTTGATGGCTTTACCGATACCAGTACCACCACCATTGTGGAGAGCTACCAGACTCATACCGCGAGCTGCGTTACCAGCGTAACATTGAACTGCCATATCGCAAGTAACGTTCGATCCATCTTTGATATTGGATGTTTCACGGAATGGAGCATCTGTACCAGATACGTCGTGGTGGTCACGTCCAATCATGACAGGTCCGATCTTGCCTTGGCGAATGAGTTCGTTAAATTTCAATGCAATGTTGACACGGCCCATACAATCTTGATAGAGGATACGAGCTTGTGTACCAACTACCAATTGGTTCTTTTCAGCATCGCGAATCCAGTTGTAGTTATCACGGTCTTGGTAGCGACGAGTTGGATCGATCGCTTCCATCGCTGCATGGTCAGTTGCAATCAAGTCTTCATGTTTACCGCTGAGGCAGACCCAACGGAATGGACCGTAACCATAGTCAAAGAGCATAGGACCCATGATATCTTCTACATAAGATGGCCAAATGAAGCCGTCCTTGTCATCCAAACCATTCTTAGAAATTTCCTTGATGCCAGAGTCGTAAACAGATTTCATGAAGGCATTACCGTAGTCAAAGAAGTAGGTGCCTTTAGCAGTCAAATCTTTAATCACTGCGAAGTGACGAGCCAAGGTTTCATCAACGAGACGGTGGAAGGTTTCTTTGTCTTCTGCCAATAAGCGAGTCCGTTCTTCAAAGCTGATACCAACTGGACAATACCCACCATCGTAAACGTTGTGGCAAGAGGTTTGGTCAGACAAGAGATGAACGTGAACTTGGTGTTCATTGACATATTCGAGCAAGTCTACGATATTACCATGGTAGGCAATCGAAGTTGATTCCCCAGCTTCCAGTGCTACTTGAGCCAATTTCACAGCTTCTTCGGCACTGTCAGTTACTTGGCTAATCCAACCTTGGGAGTGACGAGTTTCGATCCGAGAGCGGTCCACTTCTGCAACGATCGCAACAGCTTTTGCAATTTCAGCTGCTTTCCCTTGTGCTCCACTCATACCACCGAGACCAGATGAGATGAAGAGTTTACCAGTTAAGTCACCATCGTCAGCAACACCGAGTTTCAGACGTCCAGCGTTAAGAAGGGTATTGAAGGTACCATGGACGATACCTTGAGGGCCGATATACATCCAGCCACCTGCTGTCATCTGACCGTAGTTGGTAACGCCCATCTCTTCAGCGATTTCCCAATCCTGCATGTTGTCATACTCACCAATCAAAAGACCATTGGTAATGATAACGCGAGGAGCTTCTGGTTTCGATTTAAAGAGGCCAAGAGGGTGACCAGATTCAACGACCAAGGTTTGGTCTTCTGTCATGACTTCCAAGTATTTCTTGATCAAGTTGTATTGCATCCAGTTGGCACAGACAGAACCTGTTTCTCCGTAAGTGACCAATTCATATGGATAAAGGGCAATTTCAAAACTCAAGTTGTTGTCGATCATGACCTGCATGGCCTTAGCAGCAGTGCATTTTCCTTTGTACTCATCAATTGGTTTTCCATAGATCCGATCTTTTGGACGGAAGCGGTAGCCATAGATCCGTCCGCGAGTTTTTAGTTCTTCTAAAAATTCTGGGATCAACTCTTGGTGGAATTTTTTAGGGATATACCGCAGAGCGTTTTTAAGAGCAATCTCAGTCTGAGCTTGCGTTAAGCGGAAGCCTCTATCAGGTGCACGACGGATGCCTTCTTGAAAAGTTGCTTTTTCAGGTAGGACATCAAAGTCAAGTTTGACAGACATAGCAGCTGCAATTTCTTTATCGTCTATAAATGACATAGTAGGAACCTCCTTATGTATAAACTATGAATTTATATTTTCTTTATTGTATCCAAGAAACGTCAATAAAGAGTCAAAAATAAATTTAATTTTTAATAAAGCAAAAAAAAGTGAGGGGAGAACTTTTTGACTTTTTTTTGACGCTTTTTCTTTAGAATTGTAAAATGAATAACAATGGAAATAGAAAGGAATGTTTTCATATGTCTGCTGATGTACTATTAACCCACTTTAACCAGTTGTTTTGTCCAAATGATCTAGGCCATCCTCTTTATGGCAAGGAGATGGCAGAAGCGCAAATACTTTCTGATGCATATATCGCTATTAAAGATGGAAAAATCCTTGCAGTTGGAACAGGTCAACCAGATCCAGAACTGATAGATGACCATACGGAAGTAAAATCTTGTGAAGGAAAAGTTGCGACCCCTGGTTTGATTGACTGCCATACCCACTTGGTCTATGGAGGCAGTCGTGAACATGAATTTGCTAAAAAGTTAGCGGGTGTTTCCTACTTAGACATTCTCGCTCAAGGTGGAGGAATTCTGAGCACCGTTCGGGCGACACGAGAAGCGTCTTTCGAAAACTTGTATGACAAATCCAAACGACTTCTGGATTATATGTTGCGCCATGGGGTGACAACTGTTGAAGCTAAAAGTGGCTACGGTTTGGATTGGGAAACTGAAAAACGTCAATTAGATGTGGTTGCAGCCTTGGATCACGACCATGAAATCGATCTGGTTTCGACCTTTATGGCAGCTCACGCAATCCCGACAGAGTACAAGGGCCGTTCAAAGGAATATTTAGATCTGATTATTGAACAAATGCTTCCGAAGGTGAAAGAAGGCAATCTAGCTGAATTCTGTGACATCTTCTGTGAAAAAGGTGTCTTTACAGCAGATGAATCTCGCTACCTTCTGTCCAAAGCCAAGGAAATGGGCTTCAAGTTACGGATTCATGCGGATGAGATTGAGTCCATCGGTGGCGTGGATGTAGCGGCTGAATTGGAATCTACTAGTGCAGAACACTTGATGGTCATTACCGATGAAGGCATTCAGAAACTAGCAGCAGCTAAAGTCATCGGAAATCTTTTGCCGGCCACAACCTTTAGCCTCATGGAAGATACCTATGCACCGGCTCGTAAGATGTTGGACGCTGGTATGGCCATTACGCTAACGACCGACAGCAACCCTGGCTCTTGTCCGACAGCCAATCTTCAGTTTGCTATGCATCTGGGTTGCTTCATGATGCGCTTGACTCCGGTGGAAATTCTCAATGCCGTGACCATTAATGCAGCCTATTCAGTAGATCGTGCCAAAACGATTGGCTCTTTCGATGTTGGAAAACAGGCTGATATCACGATTTACGACGCACCAAATCTAGATTATCTCTTCTATTTCTTTGCGACGAATCTGGTGACAGATGTTTACAAGAAAGGTCAAAAAGTAATTTAAACGGCCTCTATTTCAATAGGGACTTTGCTGGTTTGCAAGAATCAGCAAAGTCTTTTTTCTATCAGATCATCGCAGTAAATGGGAACGCTCTATCGGGAAATAAAAATTTGACCCTCGAAGAATATTTTTCTTACTTTCTGATGTACAAAAATAGAAATTCTTGATAGAATAGAAGCAATATTGAATATTTTCTTCAATATCATCTGTTTGACCTTGAAAACAGATTGTTTAAACTATTAATAAAGCGAACAGGTTTTTTAAAATAACCTGTCTAGAAATTGTGAGGAGACAAGATGACTGTCGATTATAACAGCAAAGCTTACTTGGATAAAGTAGACGCTTGGTGGCGTGCAGCCAACTACATTTCAGCTGCTCAAATGTACTTAAAAGATAACCCATTGTTGAAGCGCGAAGTGGTTGAAAACGACTTAAAAGCTCACCCGATCGGACACTGGGGAACTGTACCAGGGCAAAACTTTATCTATGCTCACTTGAACCGGACCATCAACAAATATGACTTGGATATGTTCTATATTGAAGGACCAGGTCACGGTGGACAAGTTATGGTGTCCAACTCTTACTTAGATGGTTCTTACACTGAATTGAATCCAAATATCCCACAAAATGAAGAAGGTTTCAAACACCTATGTAAAATCTTCTCATTCCCAGGAGGGATTGCATCTCACGCGGCGCCTGAAACTCCAGGATCTATCCATGAAGGTGGAGAACTTGGTTATGCATTGTCACACGCAGCCGGAGCTGTTTTGGATAATCCAGATGTCATTGCTGCAACAGTAATCGGTGATGGTGAAGGGGAAACTGGACCATTGATGGCTGGTTGGTTAGCCAATACCTTCTTGAATCCAGTCAACGATGGTGCTGTCCTTCCAATCTTCTACCTCAATGGTGGGAAAATCCACAACCCAACGATCTTCGAACGGAAAACAGACGAAGAGTTGGCCCTCTTCTTTGAAGGTCTTGGTTGGAAACCAATCTTTGCAGACGTAACAGCTATTTCTGACGACCACGCAGCAGCTCATGCTTTGTTTGCAGAAAAATTGGATGAAGCGATTGAAGAAATCAAGAAAGTCCAAGCAGAAGCTCGCAAAGGATCTGCCTCAGAAGCAACTCAACCGGTATACCCTGTTTTGATTGCTCGTATTCCGAAAGGTTGGACTGGACCAAAAGCTTGGGAAGGAACACCAATCGAAGGTGGATTCCGTGCCCACCAAGTTCCAATTCCAGTAGATGCTCACCACATGGAGCATGTAGATGCCCTTCTTTCATGGTTGGAATCTTACCGTCCAGAAGAATTGTTTGATGAAAACGGTAAATTACTTCCTGAGATTGCTGAAATCGCACCAAAAGGTGACCGTCGCATGGCTATGAACCCAATCACAAACGCAGGTGTGATCAAGCCAATGAACACTGCTGATTGGAAGAAACATGCCTTCAAGATTGAAACACCAGGTGCAATCATGGCGCAAGATATGATCGAGTTTGGTAAGTATGCAGCAGACCTTGTGGATGCAAACCCAGATAACTTCCGTATCTTCGGTCCAGATGAAACCAAATCAAACCGTCTTCAAGAAGTCTTCACACGTACAAGCCGTCAATGGTTGGGACGGATGAAACCTGATTACGATGAAGCTTTGAGCCCTGCTGGACGTGTGATTGACTCTCAATTGTCAGAACACCAAGCAGAAGGAATGCTCGAAGGATATATCTTGACAGGTCGTCATGGATTCTTCGCTTCTTACGAATCATTCCTTCGTGTCGTTGACTCTATGATCACTCAACACTTCAAATGGTTGCGTAAATCTAAGACACACACAACATGGCGTAAAAACTACCCATCCTTGAACTTGATTGCGACTTCAACCGTCTTCCAACAAGACCACAATGGATACACTCACCAAGATCCGGGTATCTTGACTCACTTGGCAGAGAAAACTCCAGAATACATCCGTGAATACTTGCCAGCAGATACCAATAGCTTGCTTGCAGTGATGGACCAAGCCTTCAAGGCAGAAGATGTGATCAATTTGGTCGTTACTTCTAAACACCCACGTCCTCAATTTTACTCAGCAGAAGAAGCTGAAGAATTGGTTCGTGAAGGTTACAAAGTGATCGATTGGGCTTCAACTGTTTCAGCAGATGAAGAACCAGATCTTGTCATTGCAGCTGCAGGTACAGAGCCGAACTTAGAAGCTCTTGCAGCCATCACAATCTTGCACAAGGCATTCCCAGAATTGAAGATCCGCTTTGTCAATGTTGTAGATATCTTGAAATTGCGTCACCCTTCGGTGGATGCACGTGGACTTTCAGATGAAGAGTTCGACAAAGTCTTCACAACTGATAAACCAGTCATCTTTGCCTTCCACGGTTACGAAGGCATGATCCGTGACATCTTCTTCAACCGTCACAACCACAACTTGCGTGTGCATGGTTACCGTGAAAATGGAGATATCACCACACCATTCGACATGCGTGTCATGTCTGAGTTGGACCGCTTCCACTTGGCACAAGATGCTGCTAATGCAGCTCTTGGAGAAGCAGCAAGTGAATTTGCAGCTCAAATGGATGAGACAGTAACCTTCCACAATGCCTACATCCGTGAACACGGTGATGATATCCCAGAAGTACACAACTGGAAATGGGAAAATGTAAACAAATAATAGAAGGAGCCGGAGCAATCCGGCTTTTTAGATTTAAGACAAAGTCATATTAAAAACTTTCCTTAGGTGAGTACGGACGTCAGCGAACTTCTTCGAAGTTCCATGACTAATTATTGAGCCCCTTCGC
>CAUTRO010000062.1:0-7124 GCA_963540685.1 uncultured Streptococcus sp. | reverse complement strand
GACCGCCTAGCAGTGATTGAAGGTTTGAAGTCAGGAGTCATCTCCGTGATTGCGACAGACCACGCGCCTCACCATGCTGATGAGAAGAATGTTCCTGATATTACAAAAGCACCATCAGGGATGACTGGTCTTGAAACCTCTCTTTCTCTCGGTTTGACCTACTTGGTGCATGCAGGACATTTGAGCCTTATGCAATTACTAGAAAAGATGTCCTATAATCCAGCACGTCTCTATGATTTTGATGCTGGATATATCGCAGTGGATGGACCGGCAGATCTCACGATCTTTGATCCAAGTGCGGACCGTCTGGTTTCAGATCATTTTGCTTCAAAAGCTGGAAATTCCCCATTTGTGGGTGAAACATTAAAAGGGAAAGTTGCTTATACTATCTGTGATGGACAAGTGATTTTTCAAGGATAAGCGATCGTATTCATATGAATCTTAAAAAAATGATGCAAGGCTTGGTTTTCTTTTTAACCAGCCTTCTTGTCTTTGTCTTTCTATTTCGTGCTTTGCTACCAACTGCGTCTCCTCGTATGACCAAGCTCAAAACGGCTACGAAAGAAATCACCTATAGGTATGTAGCTCTCGGAGATTCACTGACCGAAGGAGTAGGGGATAGCACCAATCAAGGGGGCTTTGTACCCCTCCTTGCTCAAAGTTTGTCCAATGAAAATGATGGCCACTACCAGGCTATCAACTATGGAGTAGCTGGAAATACGAGTGCTCAGATTTTAGATCGGCTCAAGAAGAAGGCAGACCTTCAGAAGGATCTCAAAGAGGCGCGTGTCATGACCTTAACAGTCGGGGGAAATGATCTGCGCAAAGTCGTTGTTGATCATCTGAGTGATTTTTCTCTTTCAGATATCCAAAAACCGCTTAAGAATTATACAGCTAACCTCAAAGAAATTATCACAAAGGCTAGAAAGGACAATCCCCATCTTCCCATCTATGTAGTGGGGATCTACAATCCTCTTTATCTGAATTTTCCTGAATTGACCAGCATCCAGTCGGCCGTAGACCAGTGGAATCAGACCACTGAAGAAACGATCGCGCAATTTGATCAGGTCTATTTTGTCCCTATCAATGATCTGCTCTATAAAGGTATTGATGGCAAAATGGGCGTATCAGAAATCAGTGACGGGAAGACAACCGTTATCAATGATGCCCTGTATGAAGAGGATAGTTTTCACCCCAACAATACGGGTTATGAAAAGATAAAACAAGCAATATTGGAGAAAATCAATGCCACGAAGAAAACTTGGAGTCAAAAATAATCCCATAAAAGAGAAGGTCCCCTTCCTTCAAAAAATCAATATTTGGAAATGGTTATTCTTGGGTTTGGTTAGCCTTCTCTTAGCTCTTGCTATAGTCGTACAAGGACGCCTAGCGACGCCAAGAGAAGATGTTAGCCAGCTTCATCAAGCAGTTGGCACCAAAGATGTCAAAGTTGGAACGATGACAACGACTCGTGATCAACTCAATGATACCATCAAATCGCTCCTGAAAAAATATAAGCTGTCCGACTACAAGGTCTATGCAGATAATCAGCAAATCCTCTTAGAAGGACAGTTGAGTCTCTTAGGGAAGGACTATCCCTTATACATGTACTTTCAACCATCCAAGTTGGAAAACGGGAATATTCTCTTGACGGTGAAGGATTTTTCAGTCGGCACCTTTCAAATTCCACAAAAAATGGTTTTACAGCTCTTGAGCAAGAATAAAACGATTCCAGATTTTATCCAGATTTCTCCAAAGCAGTCTACTATCACCATTGTATTACCCGAAATTGACAATGACTTTGGGCTCTATGTCAAGGCCAATACCATTGATCTCTATAATGATAAGATCGTTTTTGATTTGTATCAGAAGAAGTAGGGCGAAAGAGTCTATTTTGTTCTATTCAAAAAATTCAGAATATTGCAGAAAATTCTTGACATTGCTTTTTCCCTATGCTAAAATACTAAACAAGACATTGAACAAAGGAGAAAGTCAAACATGAAAACAGCTAAGTTTATTCAATTTGCTTTGTTGTTGAGGTATAAGGGCTAGTGCAGAAGCATTAGTCCTGTTTGGCTTACCAAGCGGGAGTAACAAAACATCTCGCTTGGTTGACTGAGTGAGATGTTTTTCTTTATATCCACTACATAGAAATGAGGAGACCCTATGCGTAAAGTTGAATTTTTAGATACCAGTCTTCGGGATGGCGAACAAACTCCTGGAGTCAATTTCTCCATTAAAGAAAAAATTGCCATTGCCAAGCAATTGGAAAAATGGGGAATTTCTGCTATTGAAGCGGGTTTTCCGGCAGCCAGTCCGGACTCTTTCACCGCTGTGCAGGAAATTGCAAAAGTTTTGACCAAGACTGCCGTGACCGGTTTGGCACGCTCGGTCAAATCTGATATTGATGCCTGCTATGAAGCCTTGAAGGATGCGAAGTATCCGCAAGTTCACGTCTTTATCGCAACCAGTCCGATTCACCGCGAGTTTAAACTCAACAAGACCAAGGAAGAAATTCTTGAGACCATCAAAGAGCATGTTTCATACGCACGCTCTAAGTTTGAGATTGTTGAGTTCTCACCGGAAGATGCGACCCGGACGGAATTGGATTTCCTCTTGCAAGTCGTTCAGACGGCAGTTGATGCGGGGGCTAGCTACATCAATATTCCTGATACAGTCGGTTTCACCACACCAGCAGAGTATGGCGCGATTTTCAAATACTTGATTGATCATGTCAAAACAGACCGCGAGATTATTTATTCCCCTCATTGCCATGATGACTTAGGTATGGCGGTTGCGAATAGCCTCGCTGCTGTAAAAAATGGAGCTGGTCGTGTCGAAGGGACTATCAATGGAATTGGTGAACGGGCTGGAAATGCTGCGCTTGAAGAAGTGGCGGTTGCCCTCAATATCCGAGAAGACTATTACCAGGTTGACAGTCCAATTGTGCTTAATGAAACCATCAACACTTCTGAGTTGGTCTCTCGTTACTCTGGTATTCCAATTCCTAAAAACAAGGCGGTTGTTGGTGGCAACGCCTTCTCACACGAGTCTGGAATTCACCAAGATGGGGTTCTTAAAAATCCCCTTACCTATGAAATCATCACGCCTGAGTTGGTGGGTGTCAAGAGCAATAGCCTTCCTCTTGGGAAATTGTCAGGGCGCCATGCCTTTGTCGAAAAACTACATGAGTTGGGATTGGAATTCTCAGAAGAAGACATCCAACCATTGTTTGCGAAGTTCAAATCTCTGGCAGACAAGAAACACGAGATCACAGACGCCGATATCCGCGCCCTTGTGGCCGGTACAGCAGTGGAAAATCCGGAAGGATTCCAATTTAATGATCTTCGCTTGACTACCAATGCAGACGAAACCATTACAGCTGCGGTCAGCCTCAGCAATGAGGAAGGGGAAGTCCTTGAGTTCCTTGCCAATGGTCAAGGATCTGTTGAAGCCATCTTTAACGCTATTGATAAATTCTTCAACCAAACCGTTCGCTTGACCTCTTACAATATCGATTCGGTCACAGATGGGATCGATGCCCAAGCCCGTGTCTTGGTATCAGTTGAAAATGTCGATACAGATACGATCTTCAATGCATCTGGTTTGGACTTTGACGTATTGAAAGCCTCAGCGATTGCCTATATCAATGCCAATACCTTGGTTCAAAAAGAAAATGCGGGTGAGATGGGACGTGCTGTCTCCTACCGTGATCTTCCATAAGCCTAAGAGGAGAGAAAAATGACAAAAAAAATTGTAACTCTTGCAGGAGATGGGATTGGCCCTGAGATCATGGCAGCTGGACTAGAGGTCCTGGCAGCTGTCGCCCCGAAAATTGGCTTTGACTATAGCTTAGAGGACAAACCTTTCGGGGGTGTGGGGATTGATGCCGCGGGTCATCCGCTTCCTCAAGATACTCTCGAAGCAGCTAAAGGAGCGGATGCTATTCTTCTCGCAGCCATCGGGAGTCCTGAGTATGACCATGCTCCTGTTCGTCCTGAACAAGGTTTGCTCGCTATTCGCAAGGAATTAAATCTTTTTGCAAATATTCGCCCTGTACGGATTTTTGACGCTTTGAAACACCTGTCTCCTTTGAAACCAGAGCGTATCGAAGGTGTCGACTTTGTAGTTGTGCGTGAATTGACAGGTGGCATTTACTTTGGAGAGCATATCCTGAAAGAAGATACAGCGCGCGATATCAATGATTACAGCGCAGAAGAAATCCGTCGGATTATGCGCCAGGCTTTCAAGATTGCACAAGGACGTGGAAAGAAAGTTACCAGTATCGATAAGCAAAATGTCCTTGCGACTTCTAAATTGTGGCGTCAAGTGGCTGAAGAAGTTGCTAAGGAATTTCCAGATGTGACTCTAGAACACCAACTGGTAGACAGTGCAGCCATGATCATGATCACCAATCCGGCCCGCTTTGATGTCGTCGTGACAGAGAATCTATTTGGAGATATCTTATCTGACGAATCGAGCGTCCTACCTGGAACACTAGGCGTGATGCCATCTGCCAGTCATTCGGACCAAGGGCCTAGCATGTACGAGCCGATTCATGGTTCAGCTCCCGATATTGCTGGCCAAGGCATTGCTAATCCGATTTCTATGATCCTGTCTGTTGCTATGATGCTCCGAGACAGTTTTGGAGAAACAGCAGGTGCAGAAATGATCGAAGAAGCTGTCAATCAAACCTTGAACCAGGGGATTCTTACGCTAGATCTAGGTGGTCAGGCTTCGACAGCAGAGATGACAACAGCTATCATTGGGAACCTCTAAGATGACTTGGAGAGAACGTTGTTTAATAGTGCTGGCCATTTGGAATGGCATGGTCTTTCTGACCTATGGCTTAGATAAGCGAAAAGCCATCCAAAACAGGTGGCGGATTCCTGAAAAGGTCTTCTTACTAGAGAGCTGGATACTTGGTGGATTTGGAGCTCTTTTAGGTGGCTATCTCTTTCACCACAAGGTAAGGAAATGGTATTTTCAAGTTACCTGGTGGATGAGTAGCCTTCTTTTAGCAGGTATCCTTTTTCTAATCCTTCAATGGATTCCCTAGCAACAAGATAAATGGAGAAAGACGATGAGTGGAAAATCTATCTTTGATAAACTTTGGGACCGTCACGTAATTACAGGAGTGGAAGGGCAACCTCAGCTCATGTATGTGGACCAACACTATATCCATGAAGTGACGAGTCCGCAAGCCTTTCAAGGATTACGGGATGCAGGACGCAAGGTTCGACGACCAGATTTAACCTTTGGAACCTTTGATCACAATGTCCCCACTGTTAACATTTATGATATCCGGGATGTGATTTCTAAGGCCCAGATTGATAAATTAGCTGAAAACGTCAAGGACTTTGGGATTGATCATGCTGCCCATGGTTCTGCTAAGCAAGGAATTGTTCATATGGTGGGCCCTGAAACTGGGCGAACCCAACCTGGAAAGTTCATTGTCTGTGGAGACAGCCATACGGCAACCCATGGAGCCTTCGGTGCTATTGCCTTTGGGATTGGGACCAGTGAGGTAGAGCATGTTTTTGCCACCCAAACCATCTGGCAGGTCAAACCCAAGAAGATGTTGGTCGAATTCACAGGAACCCCGCAAAAAGGGATCTATTCAAAGGATTACATCCTAGCTTTGATAGCGCGCTACGGTGTTGCCTGTGGAGTTGGCTACGTCGTAGAGTATCGAGGAGAAGCGATTGATCGCTTGACCATGGAAGAGCGCATGACCATCTGCAACATGTCTATCGAGTTCGGATCCAAAATGGGGATCATGAACCCAGATGAGAAGACCTTTGATTACCTAGAAGGTCGTGAATGTGTGCCACAAGATTTTGAAGCTGCAGTAGCGGATTGGAAGACTCTTGTCAGTGATGACGATGCCGTATATGACAAGGTCATCCGTATGGATGTATCTGACTTAGCTCCGATGGTGACTTGGGGGACCAATCCTTCCATGGGAGTGGATTTTGAAACGCCCTTTCCAGAGATTCGGGACATGAACGATGAGCGGGCCTATCATTATATGGATCTAGAACCTGGCCAAAAACCTGCAGACATTGAATTAGGCTATATCTTTATCGGATCTTGTACCAATGCGCGTCTCAGCGATTTGGAGTTGGCAGCCAAGTTTGTAAAAGGCAAAAAAATCGCGCCCAACTTAACAGCCATTGTCGTACCTGGTTCTCGTCCGGTTAAGCAAGCTGCTGAAAAGTTAGGCTTGGACAAGATCTTTATGGATGCAGGCTTTGAATGGCGTGATCCAGGTTGCTCTATGTGTCTGGGAATGAATCCAGATAAGGTTCCAGATGGGGTTCACTGTGCCTCTACCAGCAATCGAAATTTTGAAGACCGTCAAGGTTTTGGGGCCAAGACCCACCTCTGTAGCCCTGCTATGGCAGCTGCAGCAGCAATAGCAGGTCGATTTGTAGATGTGCGCCAAATGCCCGAAGTTCAGTAAAGGAGGAATCATGGAGAAATTTACCATTTATACGGGGACAACCGTTCCCTTGATGAACGATAATATCGATACCGACCAAATCCTCCCCAAGCAATTCTTAAAGCTGATTGATAAAAAAGGCTTTGGCAAATACCTCATGTATGCTTGGCGCTATTTGGATGATCAGTATACCGAGGATCCAGCATTTATTTTTAATAAGCCGGAATACCGCAAGGCAACCATTTTGGTCACTGGTGACAATTTTGGAGCTGGCTCCTCTCGGGAGCACGCAGCCTGGGCCTTGGCTGATTATGGCTTTAAAGTCGTCATCGCCGGGTCTTTTGGAGATATCCATTACAATAATGAACTCAATAATGGCATGCTCCCAATTGTTCAGCCTTTAGAGGTTCGTCAAAAACTGGCCAGCTTGAAACCGACAGACCTAGTAACGGTGGATTTGGAAGAGCAAAAAATCATCTCACCTGTTGGGGAATTTCGCTTTGAGATCGATCAAGATTGGAAGCACAAATTACTTAAAGGTTTAGATGATATTGGGATTACACTTCAATATGAAGACTTGATTGCCACTTATGAAAAGCAACGGCCAGCTTATTGGCAATGATAAAATTGTTTACTTAATTACGAATTTTCTGAAAATATATTGAAATTGAGACTAGTT
>CAUTRO010000061.1:0-7160 GCA_963540685.1 uncultured Streptococcus sp. | reverse complement strand
CTGAGCCTAACATAGATGGCTTTTTCTGTCTAGCTTAATTTTACAAATTGGGTTTATACAAATCATTCAGGGTCTATGTCTCTATAGATCCTGTTTCATAAGATGACAGACGACAATAAGGGTGTGAAGCTCTTCCACTCCAAACCCTACTGTATTCCAATTTAAAGTGGCTTCATTTCCCTTGTTGCCGGTAGTTTGAAAGTCCAAATTACTTTACTAGTATACTGTTTTCCATATTTTAAGTCAACAAAAATTGGCCGAAACTAGTAACAGAATGAAATGACTGATAGAATAATTTATGAAATATTTCAAAATATATGCAATTTTTTATAAGTTTTAATGACAACAAAGAGGCCTTGCTCGTTCGAGCAAAGCCTCTTCCTATTAGATCTAAAATTGTCACCTCATCAACAAGTTTGTCAATGTCACCTCAATTTTACTCTTCGCGTTTTTTGCGTTTTGCAAGTCCCGCAAGTCCAACCATACCAAGTGCAGCACCTAACAATGCAACAGAAGCGGATTGTTCTTCACCAGTCGAAGGAAGTTCCGGCGCTGGTGGAGTTACCGGTGTTGGTACAGCTTCACTTTCAGTTGCTGATTCTGAGGTTTCATTAGATGCAGAACAGGTTGAAGATATCGGTGCTGTAGAGGCTGATCCCTTTTTCTCTGCAGGTTTGCTAGTTTCTGTCGATGCTACCTTTGGAGCTTCTTCAGATTTTTTTGTTTCTGCTTTTTCTTCTTTTTTAGATTCAGCTTTTGCTTCCTTGTTTCCAGTAGCAGCTGGTGTTTCTGAAGTTACAGCAGAATTAGATAGGTCTACTTTTGGTGCTGGTGCCCCCTCAGCGTAAGTCGCAGTTGGAGCTGTGGTAGCAGTATCTTGCGCCACTTGAGTCGACTCAGGTTGAGCGCTTGCTGCTTCCTTGCTTGTGTCAGTAGACGAACTAGTTTCCTCTGCAGCTACTGTCGGAGCTCCGACAGCAAAGAGTGCTGTCCCTAAGAGAACAGAGCAAACCTCAATGCTTTACTTTCACAATGAAAATCGCTGGCACTTATTAAATACATTCTTCGTTTATAGGATCTCCTTTTTCATATTTCAAGATTCCATGACACAAATAAAATTGCAACATGATCGACATAGAGAATCAATGTGTCGAAATAAATATGTCATAATTCTGTAAAATTGTCATAGTTTACACCGATTTTTTCATCCTTTTCTCACATTTTTTCCTAGACGGTTCAATTTTTTCGCACCAATTAAAAAGAGTTCAAGAAAACAAAGTCGTTTTGTTTTCTTGAACTCTTTTTATTTCACTTCGGAGATCAATCCGGTATCCACATCATACACACCTCCTGAGATAATGACATCCTCTGGAATCAAAGGGGAAGCCTTGAGAAGCTCTATATCCTCGCGGACACTCTCTTCAATGTCTTGAAAGGGGAGGAAGTCACGCTCTCCGACATCTACTCCCAATTCTTTCTTTAGATGCTGCCGGAAACTTTCGTTATCAAAGGTTTGTGCACCACAGTCAGTATGGTGCAAGACGACGATTTCTCGAGTTCCCATTTGCTGCTGGGAAATGACCAAGGAGCGGATCATGTCATCAGTCACGCGCCCTCCAGCATTCCGCAAAATATGGGCATCTCCAAGAGCTAGACCCAATGCTGGTGCCACGTGAAGACGAGAATCCATACAGGTCACGATGGCAACTTGTGTTTTCGGCTTAATCGGTAGATGGAGGTCTCCATGTAGACCCACATAAGCTTGGTTGGCTGTTAAAAAATTATCAAAATAAGACATGGTCTCTCCTTTATTTCTTTGAAATCCAAATCATCTATTATTTTACCATATTTACTCCCTTCTGTCAGCTGCTATCTACTCGTATTTGTCACATCGGAAAAAGGCTCTAATTTTTCCTATTTAGAACCTTTTCTTCTATTAAAATACTTTTTTTAAGACTTCACTTAGTGTCGTCACACCGATGACCTGGATCCCCGATGGCGTCGTGATCCCAATCAGAGAATTTTTCGGAACATAAATCTTGGTAAAACCAAGCTTAGCCGCTTCATTGATCCGTTGTTCGATCCGATTCACTCGACGGACTTCTCCTGTCAAGCCCAACTCTCCGACGAAACACTCCTGCGGGTTGGTTGGCTTGTCCTTGTAACTCGAGGCAATGGCAACCGCAACTGCTAGGTCGATAGCTGGCTCATCCAATTTGACACCACCTGCAGACTTAAGGTAGGCATCCTGATTTTGAAGAAGAAGTCCGCAACGTTTCTCTAAAACAGCCATAATGAGACTGACCCGATTAAAGTCAAGACCTGTCGTCGTCCGCTTGGCATTTCCAAATACAGTCGGAGTCACCAAGGCCTGAACCTCCGCCAAGATTGGTCTGCTTCCTTCCATGGTGACGACAATGGCAGAACCAGTCGCTCCATCCAAGCGTTCTTCCAAAAAGACTTGGCTCGGATTGAGGACCTCTACTAGCCCACCTGATTGCATCTCGAAGATCCCGATCTCATTGGTCGAGCCAAAGCGGTTCTTGACCGCTCTCAGGATCCGGAAGGTATGGTGGCGTTCCCCTTCAAAGTAGAGCACCGTATCCACCATGTGCTCCAGCATTCGGGGCCCCGCCAAAGTTCCTTCCTTGGTCACATGGCCAACGATAAAGATGGCGATATTATTGGTCTTGGCCAGCTGCATGAGCTCAGCTGTTACTTCTCGCACCTGAGAAACCGAACCTTGCACCCCTGAAATTTCAGGAGACATAATGGTCTGGATAGAGTCGATGATAAGGAAGTTAGGCTGGATGCGCTCCACTTCTGCTCGCACGCTCTGCATATTGGTCTCAGCATAGAGATAAAACTCACTGTCGATATCTCCCAAGCGCTCTGCACGAAGTTTGATCTGCTGGGCCGACTCCTCTCCACTGACGTAGAGAACCGTTCCCACTTGAGATAGTTGGGTCGATACTTGAAGGAGCAGGGTCGATTTCCCAATCCCTGGATCTCCCCCGATGAGGACCAGACTTCCTGGGACGACACCACCTCCAAGGACGCGGTTGAATTCTTCCATCTCGGTTTTGGTACGATGGACATTGATGGAGGTCACATCCGCCAGTTTCATGGGTTTGGTCTTTTCACCCGTCAAGGACACGCGTGCATTCTTGACCTCTGCGACCTCGACCTCCTCGACAAAAGAAGACCAAGACCCACAGTTGGGACAGCGCCCTAGGTACTTGGGTGAGTTATAAGCACAATTTTGACAAATAAATGTCGTTTTTTTCTTAGCGATACGATACCTCTTTCTAAATCTCTATCTCACACTCAATCACTTGGCAAAAATCAATGGTTTCATTCGGTACAAATTGACGCATGAGCATGCGATGGGTAACCACTACAAGCTTCTGATAGTCTCGGTACTTGGCCAAAGTTTCAATAAAGCGAGCTCTCATCTCCTCAGCTGTTTCATATTGAATTGGGCTATCCGGAAGGAGCTTCCCATTATTTTCTAGAAACAGAGTCCGAGCTGTTTCAAAATTCTCTATACCACTTTCGTATACCTGCCATTCGTGCAATAAGGGTTCTACTCTCAAAGGAAGTCCAGTAGCACAAGCCAGATAAGAAGCTGTTTCTAAAGCTCGCGTTACTGCTGAAGCTACTAGTAGATCAGCTGATTGGAACAAGGGGTTTTGGCAAAGGTCCTGAGCCTGTTTCCTTCCCTTCTCAGATAAGGGAGCTAGATCCATTCCAAATCCGGAATAAGCACGCTCCTCTAACACACGATAATCTGGCTCCCCGTGACGGACAAAGATAATCTTCATCTTAGTGCCCTGTTGACCCAAATCCACCGGTCCGCACGCCATCCGCCTCATCTCCATCTGCAATCAAGAAAGGAGCAAAGACAGCCTGAACTACACGTTCACCTACTTCAAGAACCACTTCCTGGTCGGTAATGTTTTTCATCTGAGCAAAGATATGGCCTTCATTGCCTGGATTGCCATAGTAGTCGCCATCAATAACCCCCACAGAGTTAATTAAGACTAGACCCTTCTTACGAGGATTTGAAGAACGATCATAAAGATAAAGCACCTCTCCAGCTTGCATATAGGCCTTAACCCCAGTTGGAACGAGAACGATCTCTCCTGGAGCAATCACTGTGCGCTCCGCTACCTTTAAGTCATAGCCAGCTGCATGGGCTGTCTCCCGTTTTGGTAGCAAGTCCTGATTGGTATAGCTTGATACAAGTTCAAATCCACGAATTTTTGTCATCATAATTCCTCTTTCATTCTAAATAGTTTCTATCTCTTCTATTATACCATCACTTTGGCCTAGCGTCTCCCCTATACTACTATTCGTATTTTTTTAATAATGTCATTCATTTTTCTGCTCATTTTACGCACCTTTGGATATTTTATGACAGTTTCATGCATGTACTCTGAAAATTTTAGAAAGTCAATGAGAAAGTTTTTTAATAGAAAATTTGTGCAAAAATTCACTCTTTTTAGCTTGAAGCTACTCATTATTTTTGCTATAATTCCCTGTGTAGGGAATAATTTTAAAAGTAAAATATTTTACCCTATAAAATAATTTTATGGAGGTTGTGTCTCAGCAGTCAATTCTTATTGCCAACAGATAGGATTTGGACGTTCCTATCTTTAAGAGTAATCAGGCATTGATAACTAGGCACTAATTTTTTATGAAAAGGGAAGATAAGATGAAGAATAGAAATATTAAAATTTTCTCATTTGTCCTTTGTTTAGTGGCTATGCTTTTCGCTTTAGGTCTAAATCGCACTGCAGCAGAAACTCCTGGAGTGACCGTTAGCGGAAAATTGGTCGATACGATCAAAAATATCAAAGTTACCAATAATGAAGGTGGCAACCTTGATTGGGAATTAGGACAATGGGCAACATTCCGTATCAATGCTGATTTCGACTTGGCTGGTAAGGATGTCAAAGCAGGTGACACAACGGATATCACTGTTCCAGATGCTTTGATCATTACCTCCCAAAGTTTTGAGATCCGTGATGTCAATACCAATGAAATTATTGCCCATGCCAAAGTTGATAAAGACAATAAGAAATTGTCATTGACTTACACGGATTATGTTGAAAATCATTCAGATACCCAAGGATCCTTCTTCTTCTATGCACGTATCGATTTCAAAAAACACCCTCAACAAGGGGAAATTCCTATTGAAATTACCGTCAATGGAGAAACCAAGATCGGCGGGAAGGTTACCTTTAAAGGGGTTGGAGACGGCAACCCAACTCCATTATCAAAAACTAGTTGGGTCAATGACAACGACCATAAAACAGTCTCCTATACTATTTCTGTTAATAAAAGTAAACAAAATATTAAAGAGGTCACCATTGAAGACCATTTGAGATTTACAAATGCTTCCTATGTAAAAGACAGCATCAGAGTCATCAAAGGGAAGTTCTCATTTGAAGCAGGTGAATGGGTCTTTTCAGATCGTGTTGATGTAACGGATCAACACCCTGTTACCATCAGTGAAGATGGTCAGTCCTTTGTTGTCAATCTGGGGGACATTAGCGAAAACGATCAATATCGGATTGATTATGATGTTCGCTTAAATTATGAACCTGTAGATGGAGAACTCCTTAAAAATGATGCTACCCTTAAAGGAAAGCAATTTGAAACAAAAGATGTGACAAACACAGCTGCCGTCCAAGTCGCAGGAGGATCTGGTGTCGGCTATGTCTTTACCATTCATGTCCACAAGGTAAACGATGAAAGCCAACCGCTCGCTGGAGCTAAGTTTAAAATCGTTCGTAAAGCTAACAACCAAGTGATTGGGGAATACGTTACAGATGCTAACGGAGATATTACGGTTAATGCGCTCTTAAAAGATAAATATATCTTAACGGAAACGGAGGCCCCTGCTGGTTATACGATTAAGGAGGCTGATACCGTCGTAAATGCTGAAGATTTTGGTAAGGACCATAAGGTTACGAAGACAATCGTCAATCCAAAAGACAAGCCAAAACCAACCCAAGCAACCATTGAACTTGAAAAAGCTCTTACTGGACGTGAATTAACAGATGGCGAGTTTAGTTTTGAATTGTACGAGGGTGCAAACAAGTTGCAAACCGTTACAAATAAAAATGGTAAAATCAGCTTTGAACCAATTACTTATGATGAAGTCGGTGAGCACACATACACTATCAAAGAAGTTGCTGGAAATACACCAGGTATTACCTACGACACAAGTGACAAACAAGTAACCGTTAAGGTGAAAAAAGATGGCAACAATCTGAAAGCAGACCTTGTCTATCCAGAGAATAAAACCTTTAACAACACTTATACAGCACCAAAACCAGGATCTGCTACCCTCTCAGCTAGCAAGATCTTGAAGGGCCGTGACTTAAAAGAAGGCGAATTCTATTTCCAATTATTGGATCAAGATGGGAATGTTCTTCAAACAAAACAAAACATTGCAGATGGAAGTGTTACCTTTGATGCGATTTCATACTCTGAAGCTGAAGTAGGTAAAACCTTCACTTATACCATTAAAGAGGTCATTCCAGAATCAAAAGAAAAGGGGATGGTCTATGACGAAGGAACTGTTCAGGCAACTGTGACCGTTTCAAAAGATGAAGTCAACAATCAAATTGTAGCAGATATCCAATATGGTGGGAAAAACACCTTCACCAATACATTTGTGACAACTGAAATCCCTCCAACTCCTCCAACTGTTGACAAACCTGAATTGAAGCTTTACAGCATTCAGTTACATAAAGTCAACAATGAAGGAAAACCACTTGTTGGGGCGGTCTTTGGACTCTTTGAGGCAGATGGTACAACTCCAGTTGCCAACCCATATGGCGAAGGTCAAGCGACTGCTACATCCGATGTCAATGGTCTTGTTTCCTTCACTGGATTGGAAGCAAGAGATTATGTTATTAAGGAGTTGACAGCGCCAGCTGGCTACCAATTATTAACGGATGTTATTACTATATCTGCTAGCGAATTAAAAGCTGCACCTAACCTTGTAGTAGACAAGGGGACAGTCATAAACTATCTAACTCCACCAAACACTCCTCCTACTACACCACCAAACACACCACCAACACCACCAACACCGCCTACTACTCCATCAACACCGCCTACTCCTCCGTCAACAGACAAACCAA